>DCDD01000012.1 GCA_002316235.1 Bacteroidales bacterium UBA1064 | reverse complement strand
CGCGACAGGTTAGCTGCCGGTAAGTATAACAAGGAAAAAATTGCGCAGTTTTAACTTTTAGCAACCATACGTTGAAGCGAATACTTGATGCTAGCCCCGGGAGGACTAGACAAGTCGCTGAAATGTGAAAGGTTGCCCGATCAGAATACTTAACCCTTTGCACCTGAAATCTGCAAAGGGTTTTCTTTTTTATATCCAAAATCTGCCCGGAGTCCCTGGAGAAACGAATCTGTCGAAGGTCGGGCTTGTTCCGTCAGAAACCCGACAGTTTCACTCAGAGCCCGACAAGCTTTCTTTGATTTTAGCTTGCTTTTGTCTAGACAACACGCTACCCAGGCTTTCTTTGGCTGGTAATTTATTCAGGTCGGCAGGCAAGTTGATGTTGTAACAAGCGCCTTTAGCAGAAGGGGTAGGGGGCAAATCCATGTGATTGGTTACACAAGCCCGATGCAATTCTGACATGATATGATCAAAACCATCCCATAAGGTTTCTTCAACCATGGAAAGGCTCCGTTTTTGAGTAAATTCCAAATCAAGGTTCGGCAAGCCCGTTTATACTAGGTGCAAATATCTCCGTCATTGGCTTGATGCTGAAATGACCCTGTATGATTTTTTAGGCAAAATTTCTATCGGGGCAGGGCGTATCCGATGCAGCTATAAATACAAGTTCCGTGAAGGAGTGGAACAGGGCAGAATGTAAACCGCCTAGAGGACAGCCTTTATTCAACGTGTCGGGGTAAATATTTGACGGAGTCCGATATTCTGTACTTGTGGTGTTTGTGATTTTGATTACTTGGGTAAATAAGCTCGAAAGGCTTTCGTAAATTCTTTGAATTATTGGTTTTTCTTTCAACTTTTAAAAAAGCCTTACCAACTCTACCCATTCTGGTAGCTTTGCCACTGGCAAGAATAGCCAGCGTGATGGAATGTTGCATGGTAGGGTTAAAAGACAAGTTCGCCCAACCCTTCACGGATTATAGCTGGTTCGTCGCCTGTACAGTCAACAACCGTTGAAGGAATATTATTACCTGCGCCTCCGTCAATAACCAGGTCAACCAAATACTGGTAGTTTTCAAAAATTAGCTCGGGATCGGTGGTGTACTCAATCACCTCGTCGCTGTCCTTTAGCGATGTGGTGAGGATGGGGTTTCCCAGCTGACGGACAATTTCAACGGGTATGGGATGGTTGGGAATGCGGATACCCACTGTTTTACGGCGGCTTAGGAAGTAATCGGGAACCCGGTTAAGACCGGGGAGGATAAAGGTAAATGGGCCGGGCAAATTCTTTTTCATCAGCCTGAATGTGCTGTTATCCACCCGGGCAAAATCGGCTATGTGGCTAAGGTCGTGGCAGATAAATGAAAAATTGGCCTCCTTAGGCTTCATTCCCTTTATCTTGATGATGCGCTCCACCGCCTTGGTGTTGGTGATGTCGCACCCAATGCCGTAAACCGTATCGGTGGGATAAATGATGACTCCGCCGCGCTTCAGCACCTCAACCGCACGCTCAATATCGCGGGGGTTGAGGTTCTGAGGGTACATTTTAATGTAGAGGCACTCGGGCATTAACCGTTAACCTTTTTAAAGTCGTCGAGGAACTTCTGAAGTCCGATGTCAGTAAGGGGATGGTTGAGTAGCCCAAGAATTGCATTCAATGGGCATGTTGCAACATCGGCTCCTGCCTCTAAACACTGGATAATGTGCATGGTATGACGAATGGAGGCAGCCAGCACCTTGGTTTGGTAACCGTAGTGCCTGTAGATTTCAACAATTTGCCGGATAAGCGCAACACCATCGGTGGAAGTGTCGTCTAACCTACCAATGAAGGGAGAAACATAGGTTGCCCCAGCCTTTGCAGCAAGTAGCGCCTGTCCTGCCGAGAAAACCAGCGTGCAGTTTGTACGGATACCGCTATCGGAGAAATGCTTTATCGCCTTAATGCCCTCCCGTATGCACGGAACCTTCACAACAATCTGAGGGTGGAGTGCAGCTAGCTCCTTGCCTTCTCTTATCATTCCTTCGTAATCGGTGGCAATTACCTCGGCGCTAACATCACCCTTTACTATGTGGCAGATATCAACATAGTGCTTTTTAATATTCTCACTACCCCTGATGTTCTCCTTGGCCATCAGCGAAGGGTTGGTGGTAACTCCATCAAGAACGCCCAAATCGTTAGCTTCTCGAATTTGGTCAAGATTTGCCGTGTCAATGAAAAATTTCATGCTACCTGGATTTTTAGATTTCTTTGCAAATCTACATATTTTTTAGTGGGGCAGCAACTCCTAACATGGTTGCACCAGTTGGGATGTTTACATATTTTTGCTAAAAATGTTAAAATGATGAAGGGTTGGTTTATTCTTACGATTCTACTTCTCCTCACTTTTCCCAAAGTTTTTGGGCAACAGGTTGCTGACACTCTTAGATTAAATAATCAGGAATTGTCGGCTAACAAGCCGAATGATATTTCAGTTTCTACTCAAATTTTCTTAGGTTACCGCTACTTTAACGGAAATAGTGGGAGCACTAATGAATTTACTGTAAAGCGAGGCTATATCAACTTCATAAAATCGCTTAACAAGAATATTTCGGGAAGAATAACCCCTGATATTACTCTCGATCGCGAGGGAGATGGTCAGGGTGATATGGAAATGCGGCTCAAGTACTGCTATATGAAGCTGGAAGAGCCGGGTGATTTCTGGATTTTTACCAATCCTGCTGTATTTATAGGAGAGGTGTTCACTCCGTGGATTGAGTTTGAGGAGAAAATCAACCCCTATAGGATTCAGGGTAACCATTTTCTAGAGAAGTCAGATATTTTGATTTCAGCCGATTTTGGGGTGATGGCAGCTGCATTGCTGGGAGGAACACTTAATGAAGGTTACCAGACACGGGTTGGTAGTGACTATCCCGGCAGGTATGGATCGTTGGCCATTGGTGTGTATAATGGCGGCGGTTACCATAACATAGAGGAAAACAATAACAAGACTTTACAGTACCGGTTAACCCTACGTCCCTTACCAGACATGATTCCCGGTTTACAGCTATCCTATACAGGGGCAACCGGAAAGGGAAACACCACGCTTTCTCCCGATTGGAATACCAACGTGGGTGTGCTGTCGTACCAGGGCCAGCCCGTTACACTTTGTGGGCAGGTGTTTAGCAGTGTTGGTAATTATAGCGGTTCTTTAGCCGACACCCTTGGTGTTTCCTATAAGGTATGGGGATGGAGTGCTTTTGTTGAGTTTAAGTTGTTACGGAATAGGCTCTCCATCTTTGGCCGTTACGATTATGTTAAGGGTCGAAATCTCTCTGAATTTGGAAACATTACGCAGAGCGTGGTAGGAGTTGCCTATAGTTTATTTAGACGCAATAAACTTGTTGTTGATTACAGCCGTAATGAAAGTAGTGGCATGGTTGAGGAGGTAATCGAATTTATGGTGGAGCTGGCCTTTTAAAAAGAAAAGGAGGCAGGTTATTTGAACCCGTCTCCTTAACTCTTGTTCATTTAGTATTTAGATAATTAGAACAACCCAGTAATTACTCCGTTGTTATCCACATCCATTCGTTCGGCTGCGGGTTCATCGGGCAACCCGGGCATACGCATAATCTGGCCGGTTATGGGGATAATAAATCCCGCTCCGGAGGCCACTTCAATTTCCCGCACGGTTACTACAAAATCCTTTGGACGACCCAACAGGTCGGGGTTGTCCGATAGCGATTTTTGGGTCTTGGCTACGCATATGGGTAGCTTATCGAGGCCAAGGGAGTAAACCTTTTCCAGGTCAGCTTTTGCCTGGGGGGTGTAGTCAACCGCCTCAGCGCCGTATATCCTCTTGGCCAGGGTTTCAATTTTTAACTCGGGCGTCCAGCTCCAATCGTAAAGAGTTTTGTGCTGAGCAGAGCAGCTCGATGCAATTTTGTTCACAATTTCGGCCAGCTCAATAGCTCCTTCTCCACCTTTTCCCCAAACATCAACAGCGGCTACTTGAACGGACATATCACGGCACACCTGTTTGATATACTCAACCTCCTCATCGGTATCGGAGGTAAAGCGGTTGATGGCTACCACCGGGCATATACCGAATTGCTTCATGTTTTCTACATGTTTCTGCAGGTTGCCAATTCCTCTTTTGAGCGCCTCCAAATCGGGCTGCGATACTTCCTTCAACGGTTTATTGCCATGGTACTTTAACGCTCTTACAGTTGCAACCAGAACCACGGTGTTGGGGTTTAAGCCGGCATACTCGCACTTGATATCGATAAACTTTTCGGCGCCAAGGTCAAACCCAAATCCAGCCTCGGTAACTACAAAGTCGCTGAGCGACAGGCCCAGCTTGGTGGCTAGAACCGAGTTGGTTCCCTGGGCTATGTTGGCGAATGGGCCTCCATGGATAATGGCCGGGGTACCCTCAATAGTTTGAACCAGGTTTGGCATGATGGCATCGCGCAGTAGGGCAGCCATTGCTCCCTGGGCGTTTAGGTCGCGGGCGTAGATGGGCTTTTTATCATATGTGAAACCAATAAAGATGTTGCCCAGCCTTTTTTTCAGGTCGTCGATATTCTCGGCCAGGCAAAGAATGGCCATAACCTCCGATGCTGCGGTAATGTCAAATCCCGTTTCGCGAGGGACGCCATGTGATGTTCCTCCCAGCCCAACGATGATGTGTCGGAGCGAGCGGTCGTTCATGTCCATAATCCTTTTCCACCTTACGGTTCGGGGGTCTATACCGAGTGAGCGTTTTTTGCTTTGGATGTTGTTGTCAATCAGGGCTGCCAACAGGTTATGGGCACGTTCGATGGCGGCAAAATCGCCGGTGAAGTGCAGGTTGATGTCCTCCATAGGAAGCACCTGGGAGTATCCGCCACCGGTGGCACCACCCTTTACTCCAAATACCGGGCCTAATGAGGGCTCACGAAGAACCACCGTAGTCTGCTTTCCCAACCGGTTAAGCGCTTGCGCCAGGCCTATTGAAACCGTTGTTTTCCCTTCACCTGCTGGGGTGGGTGAAATGGCCGAAACCAGCACCAGCTTGTTTTTCTGGTACTTGTTTTTGTCGATATACTTTAGCGGCACCTTAGCCTTGTACTTCCCGTAAAGCACCAGGTCGTCCGCATCAATTCCCAGTTTGCCCGCTATTTCGGTAACTGGCTTCATTTTAACCTCATGGGCAATTTCAATGTCTGATTTCATTATAATAGATATTTAAAATAGTTTGTATTTATACTTTGTAGGTTCCAAAGGGTTGAATATGAAAATTTAAAAGACAGGTAAGTTGAAAATTAAATGATGTTGTTGCGCTATTACTTACTGATATTAATGATTAGCAACAAGCTGTTTCATTTTTTGTTTATGCTTTGATGGTTTTTTGGTCCATTTTGTTGGTGCCTTCAGCTTTTTAAAAATGCAATTGGGGTTCATGCTAATGCTATTTCTACTTCGTTTTGAAAATCTTTAAAAGTGAAATTTGCAAGTAGCTTACTATCTAGGTTTATACCTCGACATTGCCAGAAACTTTTGGTAGTCGGATATGCCCATCATTTCGCTTAGGGTAAGGGTATCGTTATTTTTCATCAACGATTCCACAATTCTGTAGCCTATCCAAACGGCAGCCCTGCCTGGCGACTCCTGTGGAAATCCCGAGGTAAAGGGTGCATCATTAATAAACTTGTTAATATCCAGCGTGTTGGTGCTAAAAAGAAGCTTATTCTCAATTAAATTAGTCCACATCGCTTTCTCGTTTTTCAGGCACCAGCGGTGCTGGCTGGGTGTGAAACCAAAAATCAGCGAATCGGACTCCTGCGGTAGCATTTGCTTGGTAAGGTACATCACCTGTCCCTCATATATTAGGTTGCTTAGCAGGTTGTCAGTAGAGTCGTGGAAGCTGAACGAACCATACATCCAGGCGCGAATGGCATCCGAAGGTATCTTTTCTGGACGCATGTTTCTCACCTGGTAGCGAGGAATACCCAGCAGCTTATACTGAACGGTATTGCTGCCCAGATATCGGTCAAGCCCAATAGCCAGAATGCTGTCGTCAACGGCCAACGAAAGGTTGTACCCCGAGACAAACGTGTAAATTTTTGGAACTGGCTTATCGGGGAAGTAGCAGTGAAATCTATTGAATGCTTCATTAAGGCAGACCTTAATACTGCTTATGTTTTGGAACTTTTGCTGCGATAATCGGTAGGCGTTTTGCACCATGGTATCGCTTAGAAATTGCGACAGGTAATTGCAGTACTCGGGGCTGTCGGTTTTTCCAATATGGATAATTCCCTCGGAGAATAAATCGACAAAACGCCCGTACTTCTTTCTTAACTCGGGTACTAGGGTCTGCAGGCTGTCGGGCGAAGCAGAAAATAAATCCTGCTCAAACCTCTCCAGCTGAATGCTAGCTGGAACATTGGTCGGGTCAATCCTCTCAGTCCTGTTGGGTTTGCAGGAAATGAGGAGCACAAGAGCAGTAAGTGAAAAGAGTATGACCCGGTTCATGCAGGTTGACATTTGCCCCCAAAGATAGCAAAGCGTTATGGAACAAGAGTATTAAAATTAGCTAAGCATCAACCAATATTTTAGTATGGTTAATAACTTGTTTGTAAGCCTGTCTCTTTTGTTAAAAAACACTTTGCCACCCATTGGGGTTAAGAGCTGGGCTATTCTTACCTTTGTGGGCTAAGAAAAATGATATGGCAGAAAAGAACCCTACAGGCAGCAGGAAGACCAGGGTGGCTAAACCCCTCGCAGCAGAAATGGGCAAGGTGCCCCCGCAGGCAATTGAACTTGAAGAAGCAGTGCTGGGCGCTATTATGGTGGAAAAGGATGCTGTTGTCATAGTCAGCGAAATTCTTAAACCCGAATGCTTCTATAAGGAGACCCACCAGGAAATTTTTAAGGCCATACAGGATTTATCATCCAGGCTGGAGCCCATCGACCTGTTTACGGTTACCGAGGAGCTTAGGAGGCAGAACAAGTTGGAGGAGATTGGAGGAGCCGCTTTTCTGGCACAACTTACCACCAAGGTGGGGTCAGCAGCCCATCTGGAATACCATGCTAAGATTATTGCCCAAAAGTTTATTCAGCGTGAGCTGATACGGGTTTCAACCGATATTCAAAACAGGTCGTTCGATGAAGATGTGGACGTTGATGAGCTGCTCGATTACTCCGAAATGGAGCTGTTTAAAGTTGCAGAGGGAAACATTAAAAGCGATACGCAACCCATTACCACCATCATAAAAAAGGCAATTAAGCAGATTGAGGAAGCGGGGAAGAGGGAAGACGGGTTAAGCGGTGTGCCTTCGGGCTTCACAGCGCTCGACAGGCTTACATCGGGATGGCAGAATTCCGACCTCATTATCGTAGCCGCTCGTCCATCCATGGGTAAAACTGCCTTCGTTCTTTCCATGGCCAGGAACATGGCGGTTGACCACGACGTTCCGGTTGCGTTCTTCTCGCTTGAGATGTCGAACCTGCAGCTGGTGAACAGGCTTATTGTTAGCGAGTCGGGAATTGCGTCCGAAAAAATCCGCAATGGCCGGATCGACCAAAGCGAGTGGACTCAGCTTACCGTTAAAATTAAAAATCTTTCGGAAGCCAAAATCTTTATTGACGATACACCCGCACTTTCCCTTTTCGAGTTTAGGGCAAAGTGCCGACGACTCAAGGCACAGTATGATGTGGGCGTGATAATTATTGACTACCTGCAGCTTATGACCGGCCCTTCAGAAACCAAGGGCAATCGTGAGCAGGAGGTAAGCACCATTTCCCGCTCATTGAAGGCAATTGCCAAGGAGCTAAACGTTCCCATTATTGCCCTTTCGCAGCTCAACCGCTCGGTTGAAACACGAGGGGGATATAAACGACCGCAGCTCTCCGATCTTAGGGAGTCAGGTGCTATTGAGCAGGATGCCGACGTGGTGATTTTCATTCACCGGCCGGAGTACTATGGTTTTATGGAGGATGAGGATGGAAATTCCACCCAGGGGATTGCCGAAATTATTGTGGCCAAGCATCGTAATGGCCCTGTTGATGATATTAAGCTTAACTTCCGTAAGGAGATGGCGAAATTTTCCGATTTCGACGACGTGCACTATGGCGATATTCAGCCCTCGCATTCACCTTTCACCTCGTCGGTGCCCGTAACCTTCAGCTCTAAAATGAACGAGGATACCCACGGGGATTATGATTTTCTCTCCGGGCAAGGGGTTGATAGCAGCGATATTCCTTTTTAGTTGAACTAGTAGCGTATCAAGAGAGGATGTAGGTGTAGAGTGTTTTTGAAGATTAATTGATATGCCCCAGATTTGCAACTCATTTTTTCAGCAAAAGAAAATTTGCTGCTTTTTCCCGCTTTAGAGTATTTGGGTGATTTCCTTAAGGGTTTCCACCTCGTAGGTTACTTTTTCCCCGTGCGGTTTCCTTTCTGGGTTGAAGAAGATTTGGTCCATCCCAAACTTCCTGGCCCCAACTATATCTACCTCTAAATCGTCTCCCACCATAATGCCCTGATTTTTTCTGATATTTGCACTGGAAAGTGCATAACCGAAGGCGCGTGGGTCGGGTTTATGGTAGCCCGAAAGTTCTGAGGTTACTACCCTGTCGAAGTAGTGATTCAGCCCACACCTTTTCAGCTTATCAACCTGCACTTCATGAAAGCCATTGCTCAGAATCATAAGCCCGTACTTTGGCGCAAGGTAATCGAGCAGCTCCTTGGCATTTGGAATTAGGATGGTTTTTAAGGGTAATATGCGGAGATACTCCTCGCCAAGTTTGGCTGCAAGTTGGTGATTGTTTACTCCTAATTCGGAAAGTGTGGCATCAAATCGTTTGTATCGCAGCACCTCCTTGGTTAGCTCCCCTTTGCAGTAGCTATTCCATAGGTAGTTGTTGTGCTTTACATACGTGCGGGAAAATGTTGTGGCATCGGCAACTACCGAGTCAAGCTTGTATTCCGAAAACAGCTCATGTAGAGCTTCGAGGCTGTTTCGCTCAAAATCCCAAAGAGTTCTATCCAAATCAATAAAAACGTACCTGTACCTATTGCTAATGCTGAAAAATTTAATCCTCATAACCCGCTCCTTTTCGCTGCAAAAGTAGTAATTTACAAAATTATAGCTACCAGGTTACTTCTTCACAATTAGCCAGAACTAAAGGCATAAGAAAACGGAGTAGGGCAATATTTATAAATGAAATAATTCAGAATGGTAGCGGTTTACAGAGAGTATTTAATGAATATTTTGACCAAAAAAGGGGGGGGTGAAAATTTATGATAGCATGAAATAGCGCTTCTGCGCGTCTTTTAGGTTGAATATTTAACCCAGCACCAGGCAGGGTAGCAGCACTTTTTCACCTAAATTTGAAAACAGTATCTTTGCATCCGAATACATCAACAAACATTAAACTTGAATTTTAGCGAGTTAAACCTTAATCCTCACATACTTGAGGGGATTTCGACAATGGGGTATGGAAATCCTACCCCAATACAGGAGCAGGCAATTCCGGTAATTCTTCAGGGGCGTGATTTAATAGCCTGTGCACAAACCGGAACTGGGAAAACAGCTGCTTTTTTGCTGCCTATTCTGGGTAAAATAGCCGAAAAGCCTACCACTGAAGGCTACATAAACACCCTGATAATTGTTCCTACGCGTGAACTTGCCCTGCAGATTGACCAGCAGGTAGAGGGTTTTGCCTACTTCATTTCAACCAGCTCTATTGCCGTTTACGGGGGTAATGATGGCAACAGCTGGGATCGGCAGCGCATGGCCCTGGAGCAGGGGGCTGATATTATAGTTGCAACTCCCGGAAGGCTCCTCCAGCATATTCAAATGGGCTACGTTAAGCTGGATAGGCTGGAGCATTTAATTCTTGACGAGGCCGACCGCATGCTCGACATGGGTTTTTTTGACGATATCACGGCGATTATCTCCCAGCTGCCAACCCGAAGGCAAACCTTGATGTTCTCTGCAACCATGCCTCCTAAAATCCGCCAGCTGGCCAAGACTATCCTTGACAATCCGGTTGAAATAAGCCTTTCGGTCTCTAAACCTGTCGAAAGTATTTTGCAGGCGGTTTACATGGTGGAGGATTCAGAAAAAATCGGATTGCTACAGTCGTTGGTGGCCGGTAAGGAGTACGTGCAAAGCGTTCTGGTTTTTGCTTCTAAAAAAATGGAAGTAAAGGACATTGAGCGCAAGCTGGTAAGGGAAAGCATAATGGCTAGGGCAATTCATTCCGACCTTGAGCAAAGCCAGCGTGAACAGGTGCTTCGGGATTTCCGGAACCGAAAATTTCAGGTGCTGGTGGCTACCGATATTGTTGCGCGTGGAATTGATATTGAGGACATAGACCTGGTGGTTAACTACAACGTTCCTGCCGATCCCGAAGACTACGTTCATCGGATTGGCCGGACTGCGCGTGCCCAAAGCGACGGCGTGGCCATCACTTTCGTCAACAAAAAGGAGAGACCCCAGCTTGCCCGTATCGAAAAATTTCTCGGCGAGACAATTTTCCGGGTTAGCCACTCATAAGCGCTTACTGTTAGGATTATTAAATTTTGATTGATCCAGCTTTAGTCTCAATGGGGGGCATTGCCCGCCATTTGGCCACATGCCGCATCAATATCCCCTCCCATTGATTTGCGCAGGTTTGTCGGGATACCTGCATCGTTGAGGAGCTCCATAAAGTTAGTAAGTTCGTCGCTGGTGGGTGATTGGAAGGTTGCTGCATTGTGCCGGTTCCATGGGATAATGTTGAGATGGCAGCTTAGTCCACTTAGCAATGTTGCTATTGCCCTGGCGTGATTTTTAGATAGATTTAGGCTGCCTAACGCGACATACTCAAAGGTGAGCCTTAGCGGTTTTTTTAGGGGGTAGTGTTTGAGCAGCTTGATTATTTCAAGTATTGGATTTGTTCTTTCTACGGGCATAAGCATTGCCCTTTCATCGGGAAAAGGTGAATGCAGGCTAATTGCCAGGTTACAGCCGGGCGATTTTAGAAAGGCCTCCAGTTCGGAAAGCAAACCAACTGTTGAAATGGTAATATTCGATTTACCTAAGGCGCAACCCCAATCGGCTGTCAGGATTTCAAGCGTTTTGTTTACAACTTTCAAATTATCAAGCGGTTCGCCCATACCCATCAGCACAATTCTGTTCAACCTTTTGCTATCTGGTATGCTAAGCACCTGGTTGATGATGTCGCCTGCTGATAGGTTGCCATTAAAGCGGATGCTTCCTGTGCGACAAAATCTGCATCCCATTCTACACCCCGATTGGGTTGACAGGCATAGGGTATGCCGATTGCCTGAACTCATGGCTACAGCTTCGAAAACCTGGTTTTGCCCGTTGGCAAACAGGTACTTCACAGAGCCATCGTCGCTCCGTTTACTTTCTTTTGGAGGGTATAGACCTACCGTATAGGACTGTTCAACTGATTGCAGAATAGCTTTTGGTATATCGGAGAAGGTAGAAATATCCTTTTCGCGTTTACGGTATATCCAGCGCATGAGGCTTTCAGCCTGAAAGCTAGTTCCACCATATTCCTGCATGGTGCTGCAAAGCTCCTGTGGAGTGAAACCTATGAGCGGAACCTTGTTATTTTGTTTTTCCATCAACTTCAATTAGCACAGGTTTACTGAAAGGCATATCAACATATCAACCAATGCTGTAAGCGCTATTCTGATTATTGGGCCTCCATGTAAAATTGAATACTTGGCAATTCTTTTTACCTTTGTATCCACGAAAGCATCAATCCAAATGAGCAATCGGACAGGAGCACATTCTGCATATCAAAAGAGCATTCTTTTCATTCTTGCTTTTGTGATATTGCTCCCCCTATTCGGGTGTAGCAACAGAACGGTTGTTCAAAAATCGGGAAAGGCTAAGTACACCAAAAAGTATAAGTGCAAATGTAGTAAGCCTAAGGCGAACCGTCAAACCTACAAGTATCTGAAATGAGTACAAATGCTGAGATTGAGAAAAAACCTTCTATTGCCGTAGTTGGAAGCGGAAGCTGGGCAACCGCACTGGCAAAGGTGCTACATGAAACACAGGACTCAATTGGCTGGTGCCTTAGGGATCCGGAGTTAATTGGCTATATTAAAAAGTACAGGCATAACCCCAACTACCTTAGTGCGGTTGAGTTTGACGTTAAAAAGTTGTATTTAAGCGTCGATATCAACGAGGTTGCAAAATTATACGACATTTTACTTTTCGTTATTCCATCCACCTACTTTCAAGCCTGGCTGGAACCCCTTAGTGTTAGTTTAGAAGGTAAGTTTATTATCTCGGCAATCAAGGGTATTGTTCCCGGAATGGATTGCACCATTGCCGAGTTTTTTAACCAGCAGTATGGCGTTCCTTTTGACCGAATTGGAATTATTAGTGGGCCTACCCATGCAGAAGAGGTAGCTCTGGAGAGGCTTTCATACCTCACAATTTCTTGCAAGGACAAGCTTCAGGCTAAGCATGTTGCGTCCTACTTTGAAACACACTACATCAAAACTAATATTGGAACGGATATTTATGGCACAGAGTATAGCGCTGTGCTTAAGAATATTTATGCAGTTGCCTCAGGAATTGCCCACGGGCTTAACTATGGCGACAACTTTTTGGCCGTGCTTATCAGCAATGCCCAACGTGAAATTGAGCGATTTCTTAAGAAAACATATCCCAGTAAGCGAAGGCTAAGTACTTCGGTCTACCTGGGCGATTTGCTGGTTACCTGCTACTCGCAGTTTAGCCGGAACCGCACTTTCGGCACCATGATTGGGAAGGGCTACAGCGTTAAATCGGCCATGCTGGAGATGAGCATGGTGGCCGAGGGGTATAATGCAGCTAAGTGCATTTGGGAGATTAATAAAAAGTATAATGTTAAAATGCCCATAGCCAACGCCGTTTACAACATTCTTTACGAGAATATCTCGCCTGCTATTGAGATGAAGCTGTTGACAGCAAAGCTAAGGTAGATGAAATTTTAACCCGTTAATTTATAAAAATGAATCAGTTGAAAGTTGACTTATCAAACATTTATACCCAGGTAGCAAAGGAGGAAGTCTTTGCCCTTAAAACCAAAATAGCGCAAAATCAGCTGCTCCTTGAGCAGGGTACCGGTAAAGGTAGTGATTTTCTGGGTTGGCTCAACTTACCCTCAAGTATTACTAAGGAACAACTTTACGATATACAACATACAGCCAGTGAGCTTCGGGCTAAAAGTGATGTAGTGGTGATAGTTGGGATTGGGGGTTCATACCTGGGGGCAAAGGCCGCTATTGATTCACTAAGTAGCAGCTTTACCCAGCTTACCGAGGACGTTTTGCCTAAAATAATTTTTGCAGGAAACAGCATTTGTGAGGATTACCATGCCGAACTGCTCGAACTCCTCGAAACTAAGCGCTACTCAATTGTTGTTATCTCCAAATCGGGCACAACCACTGAACCTGCCATAACCTTTAGGGTGCTGAAGCAGCATCTTGAGAGACAGGTTGGGAAAACCGAGGCTGCAAGTCGTATTGTGGCTATAACTGACCTGTCGAAAGGAGCGCTGCGTAAGCTGGCCGATAGCGAGGGATACCGTACTTTTGTCATTCCCGATGATGTGGGTGGAAGGTTTTCGGTTTTAACACCCGTTGGTTTACTCCCCATTGCTATTGCCGGAATTGATATTGTGAAGCTGGTGGAAGGGGCCAGAAAAGCCATGGACGACACCTCTTCATCTGTAGCTTTTGACCAGAACCCCGCATGCATATATGCTGCAGCCCGCAATGCCCTTTACCAAAAGGGCAAGAAGGTGGAAATTTTGGTTAACTTCACCCCACGGCTTCACTACCTTACCGAGTGGTGGAAGCAGCTTTTTGGCGAAAGCGAGGGAAAGGAAGGTAAGGGAATTTTCCCCGCCGGCGTTGACTTCACCACCGACCTTCACTCCATGGGGCAGTACATCCAGGAAGGAGAACGTATGCTTTTCGAAACTGTTCTTTCGGTCGAAAAACCCTCCCACCGCCTTGTTGTCCCAGACGATCCCGATAACCTCGATCAGCTAAACTTCCTCTCGGGTAAACGCTTCTCGGAGGTCAACCTGATGGCCCAAATGGGAACCATTGCTGCCCATAGCGATGGCGGTGTACCCTGCATTTCTATCAGTATTCCCGAACTTTCACCCTACTGGGTGGGTTACTTGTTCTACTTTTTTGAAAGGGCATGTGCGCTGAGCGGCTACACGCTGGGGGTTAACCCCTTCGACCAACCCGGAGTGGAGGCCTATAAACGCAACATGTTTGCCCTGCTGGGTAAGCCCGGCTACGAGGCTGATGGTAGGAAGCTAAGGGAGAAACTAGGGCTATAGCTGCTTGTTATTCGGCTAAGGTTCTCCGGCTGAATTTGATGAGTTGCTCCAGTCTGTAGCTAGTTGGTAAAAGTTCATGGTATAAGCTTCGTTCTTACCCTAAATTTAAGGTAGAATTTTTTGAAGATTGCCCTGCATACGATGGTAATATTATAGCTGCATATTCAAATTAAAAAAAAAGCAGGAGCGTGTTTCTCCTGCTTTTTTTGGTTGTATCAGATCAAGGAATTGACCCTATCTGGCTATCACTATCTTTTGCGTTTCAACAGTGTGATGAGTGCCGGAATCGTAGGTTACGGTAAGCAGGTAGATTCCATTTGATAGCTCATTACCACTTAGCAGTAAGGACTGCACCCCGGCCTCATAGTGGGTGGGCATGCTACCGCCAACCCGCTGCCCAAGCATGTTGTAGAGGTCAACTGCTACCCTACCAGCCATTGGGAGGGTTATGCTTACCCGTGAGCTGGCATTTGCAGGATTTGGAAACACCTTGAAATTTACCGCATTGGCTGTCAGGGTTTCTGCATCGTTGGTTTCAGACCCCACTACTGCTCGAACGAGAAAGTTGTAGTTGAGCGGGGAATTTATGTTGATAAGTTCATACCATTGATTGTTAATGTAAATCCATCCTCCTTTGCCTGCTACCATTGGGCCGCCATCGGTGGCAAAGGGGTAGCCTCCTGACGCTGTTGCGGTATATCCCACCCAGTACTCCTTGTTGGGCTGTATCACGATGGGCTGTGAGAGGGTGTGCGACGTCCACTGGTCGGGAACAACCTCTGAGGATATATTTTTTGAGTAGATAAGGGAGCCCGGGTTACCATAGGTTCCCCCTTCCCATACCTTAACCGTTTCGTTGGTGGTTACATCGCTTCCATTCTCTCCTCCCCTGATGTAGAAATCCACCATCTTTATTTTTCTGCCTACCAGCGATGCCAAATCTTGAGTGGTAAAGCGAGTGGCAACGGTCAGTGTAGTGCTTCCATTCCCAATTGCTGTGGCATAGCCCCTGTCATTTTTTAGCACTACGTAGGGGATAAAGTCTATTGTTGCATCAAACGAGATGGTTTCACCGGCGGCAGTAATGTTGGAAATTTTCAGGCCACCGTTCGTTCCATCGGTGAGAAAACTGCTGGGGTTCGTGTTGTCGTTTATGCTTGTTCTCCCCACGGACGAGTTGAAGTGTGCGCTGTTAATGGAGCCGTTTAAAGTGGGGGTTCCGTTTGGCCGGTATATGTAAACTTCATCGGGAGGCCCATCGGCATTTCCAACTCCTTCAAGCTTCGAGTTTATTCGGTACACCAGAAGTCCGTTGCCCGGTAAATCCCTGTCGTAGGATTCCTTTTTCCTGTACTCCACTACAAAGTACTCACTGTAGCTG
>DCDD01000212.1 GCA_002316235.1 Bacteroidales bacterium UBA1064 | reverse complement strand
TCGAACCTGGATTTAAAGTTTAGGAAACTTCCGTTCTATCCCTTGAACTATAAGGCCATAACCAGCTGCAAAGATAGGAATATTTTTATATGTTAACCAATAATCCAAGGGGTTGCATCTTTACGCCTGTTGATAACTCATGCAAACTGTTAATTACTATCGCCTTCCCCATGAATAAAAATGCTGATAGCAACTTAATTTCGTCGAAATTTTTAAAAACACCGGCATTAATGATTTTTTAGCTAAAAAAATTAAGAAGCCTGAACAAGGTATTGAATAAATAACAACATTTGCGACGCTAAATTTTAAAGTCATGAGCAAAGAACTAATGCATGAAACGCTTAACACGCTAGGCTTAGAAGAAGATGATGAACCTCCGGGTTCGGGGCAGCTAAGCCCAAATTACGGTTTAATTACCGCAACTTCCCATCAACACAAATCACCCTCCTGCAATTGGCCATTTCCAATCAGCAAACGTTCGCTGGAATTCTTGATAAAGTACTTCCCCAACGCCACGGTGGAAGACTGGATGAGCTGGAAATGGCAGCTGAAAAACAGCTTCACAACTTCCGAAAAACTCAAATGCTTCCTTGATCTTTCCAGGGAGGAGTGCGAGGCAATTGACCACCCCAAACATTCGCTGCCATTACGAATAACACCCTACTACGCCAGCCTGCTGAATGGGAAAAACTCCCAGGACCCGCTACGTCGGACCATGATACCCACCGTTAACGAGCTTACCACCTCGGCAGGTGAGTCGTGCGACCCATTAAACGAGGGACATTCCAGCCCCGTTCCAAACCTGGTACATCGCTACCCGGACAGGGTGCTGTTTCTTTCAACCGGATTCTGCTCGGCCTACTGTCGTTACTGCACCCGTTCGCACATGGTGGCCAAGGATAAGTGCCATGTTGGGGTCAACGCCTGGCTACCAGCAATTAACTATATTAGGGAGCACACCGAGGTTAGGGACGTCCTCATCTCGGGTGGCGACCCGCTTACCATGTCCGATGCACACATCGAGTACCTCCTTTCCCAGCTTAGAAGCATTCCACATGTTGAAATGATACGGATTGGCACCAAGGTTCCGGTCGTTCTTCCCCATAGAATTACTCCTAAGCTCATAAAAATTCTCCGGAAATTTCATCCCCTCTACATCAGCATCCATTTTACCCATCCCGATGAGCTTACCCCGGAAACAGCCGAGGCATGCAGGCGGCTTGCCGATGCTGGTATTCCGCTTGGTAGCCAAACTGTTCTTCTTAAAGGTATTAACGACAATGTGGACATCATGAAGTCCCTATTTCAAGGACTGCTAAAAATTAGGGTCCGACCTTACTACCTTTACCAGTGCGATCCCATACCCGGCTCTTCCCACTTTAGAACATCTGTTGAAAAGGGCCTTGAGATAATTAAAGGACTTAGGGGCTGGACCACCGGATACGCCATTCCCCACTTTGTTATTGACGCACCTGGTGGCGGTGGAAAAATTCCCCTTCTGCCTGAATACTACCAGGGGAGAAATGAGGAGGGATACGTTGTGCTTAAAAACTACGAGGGGAAAACCTTTTACTACCCTGATTTACATTAAAACAATGGCAATTGTATAGTTCAACCACCTGTCCCTTTGCTTTCACTTACTTCGGACAGGTGGTTTTTACCATAACGCTATTTACTGCACACCTTTTTCAAAAAAATAAACTTGATGTGCTCAAATGGCTTTCCCAAGAGTTTTTAATGCTCACGCTGATAAACACAAAAATAGATGACAGTTGGCTTAACATACGACCTGAAAAGCGACTACCTGAAAAATGGCTACTCACATGAGGAAGTGGCCGAGTTTGACTCTGACGAAACAATTGACAGCATTGAGAGTACACTGCAGTCTCTTGGCTACTTCACCGAGCGGGTTGGAAACATCATCAACCTCACCCATGCGCTGGCCAACGGCAAACGTTGGGACATGGTTTTTAATATTGCCGAAGGGCTGCACGGAATTGGAAGAGAAGCACAGGTTCCAGCCATTCTGGATGCGTTTCAAATTCCCTACGTGTTTTCCGACCCCCTGGTGCTGGCACTTACCCTACACAAGGGGCAGGCAAAGCGTGTGGTTCGCGACTGCGGCGTGCCTACAGCCGATTTCGCCGTTATTACAAGCCTAAGCGAGGTTGAGAAAATAGCTCTGCCCTTCCCCCTGTTTGTAAAGCCAGCTGCAGAGGGAACAGGAAAAGGGATTAATGGCCAGTCGAAGATAAACTCAAAAGAAGTGCTCTATGCAACCACAGCACGGTTGCTCGAAGAATATCGTCAACCTATTCTTGTCGAGACCTACCTTCCCGGGCGTGAATTCACCGTTGGGATAGTTGGTACAGGCGATAAGGCACGCTGCCTAGGGGTTATGGAGATAGTGATTTCCAACAGAGCAAAAGATGGTACCTACTCCCTACACACCAAGGAGAATTGGAAGGGCATTGTGGACTACTACATGGCAACCGGCGAAATAGAATCGCTTTGTGCCGAAACTGCTCTAATGGCATGGAATTGCCTGGGTTGTCGCGATGGTGGAAGGGTTGACTTAAAAATGGATGCTTCGGGCAAACCCAACTTCATTGAGGTTAATCCTCTTGCAGGCCTGAATCCATTCCACTCTGATTTCCCCATGCTCGCTCAAAAAAATGGCATTGATTTTACCATGCTTATTCAGCTGATAATGGATTCGGCAATGGAACGGTTTAATCATACGGCATGAACAGGCAAACAATACATGCGGTAATCCTATACAACGAGCTTTCGGAGAGCGCCGGTCCCGACGAAAGGGATGTTCTGGACCAGGTTGCCCTTGTTGCCGAGATGCTCAACAAGCTGGGTATTGAGAGCCAGCGCGCGGAATTTTCCCTTAACCTTCAAAAGGTTCGTGATGAGCTCAGCAGGCTAAAGCCCGACTTTGTTTTCAACCTGGTTGAATCGGTGAACAACAGGGGAAACCTGATTTTCCTTGCCCCTTCCCTGCTTAACTCTATGGGAATTCCATTCACCGGAGGCTCGCTCGAAACCATATTCCTCACATCATCCAAAACGCTAACCAAGCAGCTGATGCAGGATGCAGGCATCCCAACGCCCTTTTGGTACCAGGGAAACGGTTCATTTATTCCCGATCGGGATAAACGTTACATTGTAAAACCAATCTGGGAGGATGGATCGCTGGGCCTCGATGAGGATTCAATTTTTGAGGGAAGCAACCCGAAACTAGCCGAAATTTTAAATAGCATTGACTACAACACCCATTTTATAGAGGAGTTTGTGGACGGCCGCGAGTTTAACATATCTATTTTGGCCGGACAAAACGGTCCACAACTATTACCGCCAGCCGAAATCATATTTCGTAACTATGCTCCCGACAAGCCGCATGTTGTTGGCTACTCCGCCAAATGGATTGAGGATAGCTTTGAGTATATCAACACAAACAGAACTTTTGACCTGTCTCCAAATGACCAACCGTTGCTCAGCACCATGGGTGATATTTGCCTTCACTGCTGGAAAACCTTTAGGGTGAATGGCTACGCCAGGGTAGATTTTCGGGTTGATAACGCAGGAAACCCGTGGGTGCTGGAAATCAACGTCAACCCTTGTATTTCGAGAGATAGCGGATTCTATGCGGCTTGTATGCAGGCAGGAATTCCGTTTGATGAAGCGGTAAGGAGCATTATCGCCGATATCCCCTTTCAAATTTAACATAACGTTCAGCCTTATGGACAATGTAACTTTTCGCTCCACCCCAACGCCCGCCGACAAAGCCGGTATCAGAGAAATACTATCCTCATCTGGATTTTTTCACGATTTTGAAATTGATGTAGCCATAGAGCTGGTGGAGGAGGCTTTGGCAAAGGGAACGGAAAGCGGTTACTACTTTGTTTTTGCCGACCACATGGGCACTACGATATCCTACGCCTGTTTTGGTCCAATTCCTTGCACACGCCACAGCTTCGATCTGTACTGGATTGGAACCCACCAGGATTACAGGGGGAAAGGCCTTGGCAAACAGGTACTGCAAAGGGTAGAAAATGAGATTAAACAGCTGAATGGGCGAAAAATATACATTGAAACCTCATCAAAACCAATGTACGAGCCCACCCGGCAATTTTACCTTAGCAATGCCTACGAGAACGAGGCAATACTTAAAAACTTTTATGACGAAGGCGACGATAAGGTTGTATATTCAAAAAGCCTTTAAACATAAACCAGCATATTCTAAGCCCTTTTTGACTTTTTATCTTTGCAAAGCAAACCAGTCAGGAAATGAATCAGAGAGATGCATCTACTAAAAATCAACCTTCATTTTTTCTCAAACCCGACATGGAGAAAGGAGTTGCCATGTCATCAATTGTCCTTCATGTCATCATTTAAAATAGAAGCAACTTGTTTTAATACTGCCAAGTACCGTTCGAAATTAAGCACCGTTTTTTTTGCAACACAACAAACTCCCTGAATATGTAAGCGTTTTAGGAAATCATTGCAAAAAAATTAATCAGATAAGGTTAATTTTTATAATTTATTTTGTCTTTTTAACAATACATTTTTAATTTTATCACCCAAAACGTATCAATTCAAAACAACCATGCAGGAAAAATTTAGGGTAGATGTAATCGATCAGAAGATACTTTCGTACCTGGTAAAAAACGCCAGGATACCATTTCTTGAGATTGCAAGGGAGTGTGGGATATCGGGAGCAGCCATACATCAGCGAGTAAAAAAGATGGAAGATGCCGGAATAATTGCCGGATCGCGAATGATTGTTAAGCCCAAAGCCTTAGGGTTTGACGTATGTGCATTTGTAGGCGTGCAGCTTGTTTCCACCAACCTGTACAGCGGCGTCATTGAAGCCCTGAAGCTAATGCCCGAGGTGGTAGAATGCCATTTTATAACAGGAGAGTATGCTTTGCTGCTCAAAATCTACTGTAGGGATAACGAGCACCTGATGGACGTGCTGGTTAACACCATTCAGAATATACCCGGCATATCCCGAACCGAAACTTTTATCTCGCTCGACCAGGCAATTGAAAGACCCTTCTATGTTAAGGATAAGAGCGTTGTGCACAACGAAAAGTAAAAGAAAAATAAAAAAGGCTGCCCTTCCGGCAGCCTTACTTGATTATCTATAGCCCTGAGTATTACCTACTACAGCTCTTCCTCCTCTTCGTCATAGTCTTCAAATTTTTCGTCCAACACTGTCCCCTTGAAATCTACCAGGTCATCAAGCTCATCAATTTCACTGAAGATTGAACGCTTAGCATTTTTTTCCTTTTTCACGGGTTTTAGCTTTTTAACCATTTTCACCTCATCGGAATCGTAGGAGTCATTCTTTACGGGTTTCCGAAAATCTTTCTTTGACTTCATCACATGAGATCTGTTAAAAGTTAATTCTCATTTAGTTTTAATTTGCTGATTAATAGATTATAGTTAAAGTGATTAAACGCAAGTTTAGGTAATTTTCTTAATAGAAGCTTAGCCTTTTCGACAAAAATTAGTTTTTTTTAGACACGTTCATTGGTGGCGGTAAAAAAATCGTTTTTTATCACTTAAACGAAATTATGAAATTTTAGTTTTACCAGTACGCTAGATGATTTTACCTTATGCCTTAGGTTGGACAATAATCGAACAAATATGCCCTACAAAAAGGGAGAATTTGAAGTGGGGTTTATTGCAGGTCTTCCTCACTCGAGCAAGTCACAGAACGCGGTATTTTTAAAATGCTACCTGAACGTATAAAACCAAAAGTAGTAATTTTGCTAAAAATCCCAACAGATGGATAAAGGTGAAGCCAATAAGCGTTGGTATGCCCTGTACACTAAACCGCGGAATGAAAAAAAAATATATAGCCGGTTGGTGGAAAAAGGCGTGGAAGCCTTTCTGCCCTTACAGAAAAGGCTAAAGCAGTGGAGCGATAGGAAAAAGTTGGTGGAGGAGCCTTTGTTCCGGTCATACATTTTTGTTCGGATTGATGCCCGGGAGTACTACGAGGTGTTGAACACTCCAGGAATTGTTAGGTACATCACCTTTGAGGGAAAGGCCGTTCCCATTCCCGACAGGCAGATTGAGCAGGTAAAACAGCTGCTGGTTCAGGATTTGGAAATTGAACCGGTTGAAGAGCAAATTCCACCAGGAGCCTTGGTTGAAGTTAGATTTGGTAACCTGATGGGGATTACCGGTGAGCTGGTTGAACATGCCGGAAAAAAGAAGGTTATTATCCGTATCGATCATGTAAGCCACTCCCTGCTGGTAACCCTTCCTAAGGATTATGTAGCACGAGCCGTGTAGGAACTATTTCCCCCGTATTGCTTTTCTCAACAGGGCTGGTAGTGCTATTCGAATAGAAAATCCATGTCATCACCCGGGTTAACCTCAAATGGGGGAATACCTTTTTTGAATATTCTGGCAGATTTTGGTCCTTTTAGGGTCAGAGCAACATTCTCCAGCAGAATCATCGAACCCTCCCGCAAACCAACCACGTAAACGTATGGATCCATTTCGAGGAACTCCATAATGCGCTGCTCCCGGGTTTCGCCAGCATGTCCTGCGGGGTTTGCATCCAGGTAGTGGGGGTTAATCTGAAAGCGAATCAGGCTAAAGGCACCAAAGTTATCGGGTTCGGTGATGGGCATATCGTTGGTTGTGCAAATGGTGGGGCAGGCCACGTTGGCTCCAGCACTCCAGCCTATGTAGGGGGTGCCATCCAAAACCTTATTCCGAACAGTTTCAACTATATCATGCTGCTGTATAGTCTTAAGCAGCTTAAAGGTGTTACCACCACCAACAACAATGGCTTCAGCCTCCTGAACCGCCGTTTTAACATTTCGATAGTGGTGAATGGAGTCAACCTCAACGCCAAACTCGCTGAAGCGTTCTTGTACCTTACGTTCAAACTCATCGTAGCTAAAAGTTACGGCTGCCCACGGAATGAAAAGCACCCTTTTAGTGCCATTCAGAAACCTTTTAAGCTCTTCCTTTGGATGTTCCAGAAACGCTTCCCCTGCATTTGTTGAGTTGCTTATTAGCAGCATTTTAACGGTCTTCTTTGACTGGCTATCCATAGTAATTAGTTGTTATAAGAATTAATTCTCAAATTTTTAAATTCTAAGGGCAAATATATAGGTAAAATTTTCCAGCTCAAACGTTTTTAGCAAGTTTTGCATTGCCTGGGGTTGCAGGGAAAATTCCATAGACGCAACACTGCCTATTATTTTTTCCATTTCTCGCTGCTCTCTATCTGGCAAGGGTAAACCTATTGTAGTAAAGTAAAGGTAAAGAGTATCACCCTTCACAAGTTCTGGACATTGGAACGCTTTAGGGAATATCAGCTTATTGCTATGCCATACGGCAAAACCCTCCTCTGTAAGGTTCAAAACAAAGTCTCCATTAATAGTAAAAGGCAAAATACAGTATTGTGAAGGGTCAAGATCACTAGTAAGCGGGTCAGCTGCAAAATTCTCCCTCATCTCTTTCATAAAATTTACCCACGATATCATGAGCCGATGGGCATTGCTTTTAACCCAGCAGCACAGGCATAGAGTAATGAGGTTGGGGCTAACTCTTTGGCTATCACTTACCTGCATGAAAGCAAGGGTAGAATTATTTACCTTAAAGCTGAGCAACTTGCAGTTACCCTGGGTGCTGTTAGCTGGTTGCAATTTCCAGCTATCGGAAAAAAATCCTCCCACTGTGCCATCATCAGCCACCTTTAAAGTGTTTTGAAGAAATGCATCTAGCCGTTTTACTGTGCTTTCTTTAAATTTTTGTTCCTCGGCAAGAGCAGCGTTTTTCTTCTTGTTTTCCCTGTAAAGCAAAACAAGCAAACCCCCCATCATGGCTAATAAGCCACTCACCGTCCAGGCAACCTGCCGCTGTAGCTTTAACTTGTGCTGAACCAGAGAAACCTGCGCTGCCTGGTTTTCCATTTCAAGTTGTGCCTGCAGGGTTTCGATTTTCTCAATAGTTTCAGCATTTAGCATGGAATCCTTTAAAACCTGATAGTTTTTTAAGTGGTAATAGGCTTTAGGAAAGCTTCCTATTACCTCATATGCGTTTGCTAGCGTTTGGTGCACATCTCGTGCAACATCTTTTT
>DCDD01000105.1 GCA_002316235.1 Bacteroidales bacterium UBA1064 | reverse complement strand
CTTTTGGGTTTATGCTTGATATTGAAAGATAAAATACATGGTATCATTATGTTAAGTTAATATCTATTTAAGAAAAATTAGTTGCGTTTACGAATGTTTTGATTAAGGTGGGTTCTAAAAATTAACTTCGTTGAGCTCGTAAGCTCGGTTCATTTTTTTCTTTTGATTCAAAAAAATTGTAGAACCCGTTTACCAATTTTTTCAACTCAATGCAATATTACGATAATTTTTTGAATAATTGTATCAAAAAATTAATTTTTTTAAAATTTTTCTATCTATCTATCAACTACTTAACTTTGCAAAATATTTAACCGAACAACTTGTTCGAATCGGAATAAATTATACATCCCTTTGCTGCCGCACGGTTGCCTTTGCCGAGCTCTCCCACGGCGGGCGGGTAGGTTCGTGGAGTAGCGGGGTTTTATGCCCCAAAGCATTTCGGGGCAAATCATACCCCTCAACCGGAGTTGGCCGAAGCATGCCGGCACTGAACATCCTACGAATGGACAAAATTTCTGCTAGCTGAAGCGTTCCTTCCAGGATTGGTACTTCAAGCTAACCTCGTTTTCCCAAATTGGATCGGTAATTTTCTTGTAATCCCTTGAATAGGCATCTAAAAAATTACAAACATCCGGATTAGAAATCACCTCGTAGCTGCTGTTGTAGGAAGGCCTGGCGTTATGCTGCTTAACAACATCCCTTAAAACCCGGGGATTATCAATTAGAGCGCAGGGGGTGAGAAGGTTCTTATTCTCACAATAGGGTTGGGCATCCTGAATTGCCCTGAAGAATGGAGATTGTATAACGTCAAGCAGCTTTTTATCCTTAATGTTGTCCACCGAAAACTGCAGGAAAACGCAGGGCTCCACGTCGCCCTTGCAGTTGATGTGGAAGTATCCCCTGTGCCTGGCACCGGCAAGGCATCCGCCCACAATTGGACCATCGTTCCAGAAGTCGCCGATAAAAATTGGCTTTGTATTCCTTATCTCCTTGGTGCGCTGCCTAATATAGTTTCTTTGCTCGGGCGTTGCCATGAGCGAAACATCCGGTTTACGGCCAATTGGCACGTACTGGAAGTACCAGCCAAACACACACCCCTTTTGAATCATCAAGTCAACAAACTCGTCGGAAACTAGCAATTCGGAGTTGAGCCGTGTTGGTGTAACAGAGTATCCGAATACCACACCGGCCTCACGCAGGTTGTCCATGGCATCCATCACCCTTTGAAAAACACCGTTGCCCCTACGGGCATCCGTCTCCTTCTCAAACCCCTCCACCGAAATTGCCGGTGCCACGTTGCCCAGCTTCGCCAACTTTTGGGCCATATCCTTAGTTAACAGCGTGCCGTTGGTGTAGGTTTGGAAAAACATATCGCTATGCTTCCTGAAAATATCGAGCAGAGGAGGCCACATGTAAGGTTCCCCACCTGATATGGTGATAAAGTACATCCCCAGCTCTTTGGCCTCGGTAAAAATGCGGTCAACCAGCTCGAATGAAAGGTCCTCGGACTTGGTGTACTCCCCGGCATAGCACCCCTTGCACTTGAGGTTGCACTTTGCCGTTGGGCTAATAACAAAAAACCACGGCATGCCAAATCCCAGCTCACGCTTCAGCTCCTCCTGCCTTTGCCTTCCGGTAACCCCCGCATTGATAAAGAAATTTTCAACTATTCGCTTTCGGCTCTCCTTCGATACTCTTCTGAATGTGCTTTTGGCCAGCTCGGTTGCGGGATGTTTCTCCTCAAAGAGCTTCTTAATCTTTTCTGCCGTAAACCTCACCCTTTCGTCGGTAACCCCTCTCATGAGGTGCCGCTGCGAAAGCTCCACCATCCTAATCAGCTTTTCGTCCGATAGATTTGAAGCCAGCCTAACCATCCGGGTTAATGCTCTCTTCTTTAAAAGTTCTGCTCTCATGGCTTAAAAAATTAATGAACAAATTCGTATAAGAAAAACTTATTTTAAAAACCTGAACTGGTTATTGAAAATTCAAGCCATCCCTTTATTCTATGAGCCTTGAACGTGTTCAAAAGGTAGTGAATAAAACCATAGGCATCCAGCCTTTTAACATAATTTTAGATTTTTTAATACTGATGAGAGGGCAACCCCCCATGTAACATATTCTGTCTGTAATTAAAGTGTTATAGGACAACCCATTAGTATAAATCAAACATAAAAAGCAGAAGCTTACATAAGCCTAAATGATGAACGCATCAAAATTATGATGGTACTTAAGCTAACCCTTTCACTCGTCAGGTAGCAACTCCGTGTGCCCTATAAATATTTTCAGAAAAGAGCAACATTTTCTTAACTTTGCGGTTAAAGGAATATAAGTGGAGCAGCAATGGGCAGCGACTATAGAATATTACCCCATGTTAACTCGCCCAACGATCTGAAGGGGATGAAACCGGAGCAGCTCGTTGAGCTTAGCGAGGAGTTGCGCAGATTTATCGTTGAGGTGGTTTCAACTAATCCCGGCCACCTAGGAGCCAGCCTGGGGGTAGTTGAGCTGACAGTTGCCCTTCATCATGTATTCAATACACCCGACGACAAGCTAATTTGGGATGTTGGCCACCAGGCCTACGCACATAAAATTCTTACGGGCAGAAGGGATGTTTTCAACACCAATCGCAGGTATAAAGGAATAAGCGGTTTCCCAAAACGGAGCGAGAGCCCCTACGATGCATTTGGCGTTGGGCACGCCTCAACCTCCATTTCTGCTGCACTGGGAATGGCGGTTGCCTCAGAGTTAAAACACGAATCACACCAGGTTGTTGCCATTATTGGTGATGGAGCGCTAACCGGCGGATTGGCCTTTGAAGGGCTTAACAACGGCGGTAGCTTGAAGTCGAACCTGCTGGTTATTCTTAACGATAACCATATATCTATTGACCCCGGGGTTGGGGCGCTAAACGAGTACCTCCTCGACATAACCACCTCCAAAACCTACAACAGGATAAAGAAGGATGTTTGGGATTTACTGGGAAGGTTTGACAGCTTAGGCCCCAAGGCACGTTCGGCTATCCAGAAACTCGACAATGCTATCAAAACAGCCCTGCTCAGGCAAAGTAACCTGTTTGAATCTTTGGGATTTCGCTACTTTGGCCCTGTTGACGGGCACGATGTGGCCTACCTGATACGAATTTTAAACGATTTGAAGGATATTCCGGGTCCTAAACTCCTGCACTGCATAACCGTTAAAGGAAAAGGCTATACTCCTGCCGAGCAAAACCAAACAATCTTCCACGCTCCCGGAAAATTCAACAAGGACACCGGTGAGCGAATCAGCCTCCTTACCAGCAAGCCAGCCCCACCAAGGTATCAGGATGTTTTTGGTGAAACCCTGGTTGAACTCGCCCAAAGTAACGACCGAATAGTTGGAATTACTCCTGCTATGGCCACCGGATGCTCCATGAACATTATGATGGAGAAAATGCCAGAAAGAACATTTGATGTGGGCATAGCCGAGCAACACGCTGTTACATTTGCTGCCGGCATGGCTTCCGACGGCCTTATACCGTTCTGCAACATTTACTCCAGCTTCATGCAGAGGGCATTCGATCAGGTAATACATGATGTAGCCCTTCAAAATCTCCACGTGGTGTTTTGCCTTGACCGTGCCGGACTCGTTGGTGATGATGGGCCAACCCACCACGGAGCTTTCGACTTAGCCTACTTAAGGTTAATCCCCAATATCACTATTGCGGCTCCTATGAACGAGGAGGAGTTGCGAAACATGATGTTTACTGCCCAACTTGATGGGCAGGGTACATTCTCCATACGCTACCCCAGGGGAAATGGGGTGATGGTTGACTGGCGCAAATCATTCACCGAAATCCCTATTGGCAAGGCCCGTATTCTTCGGGAGGGTTCCGACATCGCCATCCTGACTATTGGCCATGTGGGTAATCTTGCTGCTACTGCAGCCGGGAAGCTTGAAGCCGAAGGTATAAGCGTTTTTCATGCCGACATGCGTTTTGTTAAACCCCTGGATGCCGACCTGCTACGCTCCGTTGCCAAGCGGTTTACGACTGTCGTAACCGTTGAGGATGGTTGTTTACCTGGTGGTTTTGGAAGCGGTGTAACGGAATGGCTTAACGATAACGGCTACAACGTTAGGGTGGTTAGGCTTGGAATCCCCGACGAGTTCATTGAGCAGGGTCCTCCCCAGCAGCTATACGCCGAATGCGGCTTTGATACTGAGAATATCTACCAAACTGCCAAGAAATACGTCCAGAAAAAGGTTAAAATGCGGGTAGGTTAAAATTTTACATCGAGCTGGCACTCGCAATGAATTTCTCTGAAAGCCTTTGTGACGCTTAAAATACATACTACACAATTAAGACTAATTACATGCTTTAATTTTAGCATGGCATTGCAGGCAGTAAGCCTATTGTTTAATTAAATGGCCTTTAATTCAAACTAACGTTGAAAAAGGCATTAAAAACACAACTTTGGTGGGTATGAGTTGCCCTTAAATGTTGAAGTATTTAACCTTACAAAAACAAGTTTGCGCCCGGCAGAAAATATTGCAAACACAGGCGCAAACAAATACAACAACGGGAACCCATCAGGGTTAATGGCAAACCGAAAGCATGCGGGCCTCATTCATCAGCTTGCGGGTTAGCTCCCGTAGCTGCACCTTGGCCAGCTGGATGTCAGCACCCTTGGCGGTAGAGCAGATTACATCTATAACCTGATCTTCGGCTGCATTGCAACCATCGGGGTCATCGGCTGTAGCCTTGCTTTTGTCGCAGTAGAACTTTTGATCGCCATACTCGTAGTAACAGTTGCCCCCATCGGTAGGGCAGCAAGCATTGGCAATTTCGCATTGTGGAGGATCAAACTTCTGACAAACATCCTCTTCATCATCCTTCTGGCAGCTCCAGGTTACAACTGTAAAAACAGCCAGCAACGACAACGGCAGCAAATAGATTTTGTTTTTCATTTCCATAAATTTTTTGTTTGTTAAACACTGTAGGGTTACTTAGATTTCCATGTTTACAAGTGGCTATCATTTAATTTATGCCCTTCCTATCCTCCGTTTCCATGTGATGTAGTATAATCTTCCTGAACTCCTGGTAGCTGCGGTAACCCCGGTAAACATTCCGGTTGATGATAAAGGTGGGTGTACCGCTGAGGCCAAATTTACGGAATTCGTTCCTAATTTGCAATATGTACTCGTCGGCCTGTCCGCCCAGAATGCACTCGGCCACAAGCTCGTCCCTTGCTGTAAAGTCGTTGACCATGTCGCGGAATTCGGGGGTGTATGTAACCCTGCTATCGGTAAGGAGCAACTCGTGCAGCTTGTCGAAGTAGCCATACCGGTTGATGCAGACAGCGGTTTTTGCGGCATTCAACGCGTCAGGATGGTTGGTATTCTCCAGCAGCCTCATAACCAGCTTAACCCTGCCGTTGTCTAAAAATTCCTTTTTCAGCAGGGGAAAAACATCGGTAAAAAACTGCCTGCAAAAGGTGCAGCTATAGCTTGCATACATGTAAACCGTAAGGGAGGCTGTATCGCTACCAAACACGATATCCAGAGGCCTTGGTTCGGGCGACTCCTGAAGCACAGCCTCTTTGGAATTGGGGGTAAAATATCGCCACAGCTTGTACCCAATAAGCACAACTAAAACAAGCGATATGGCGTAGGCAATCAGGTGGTGCCTGTTCAGCTTAACCTTTAGCTTCATTTGGCTTCTTCTTGCGTTCTCTCCTGTCTATCTCCGTGCTAAAGTTCACCACCTTAGGGTTGAATATAAGGTTAAGCCCACGCTCCTGAACCCTGATGGTGGTTTTCATCAACCGCTGCAAATGCTGCGTATCAAAACCATACTTGGAATCCTTCCCCCGGTTAAGGGCCACCAGGTAAAGCCCCGAACGTTTTGCCTTGTCCTGACCTTCAAACACGTCGCTCTCCATTCCCTGCTGCTTGAGCAGCTTGTTGGATTTACCAACAAGGACGTCACCAAGATGAACAATGAGGTGGTACTCATAATCATCTGCAAAACTCTGCATTCCATAAACCGAAATGTCCATGGCTGAGCTTACGATGTCGGTTTTTGGGAAGTAAATCTCGTTGTTGTAAACGAATACGCTGGTCTCGAGCGTTCTGAAAACAACCCTCTCCAACTCGTTCAGGTTGGTGAATTTCGACAGCTGCATGAGGGGCTCGAAGTTGTAAATACCCCCATTCTCCAGCTTGAAGTTGCCCAGCAGGCTTATCTTGTCGTACAGGATGTTGGTATCGCGCATGATAACCCGGGCAAACAACTCACCGGTGGCAAGGCCTTCGATGTTCTCATGGGTAAAGAAGGTTTGGTCAAAGTCGTTGTTATCGGCAAGAAGCTGCCTGATATTCATTCTGTTGAGGTTGCACTTGGCCTCAATTACGGTGGCCGTATCGTTACGGGTATCGTAGAGAGCCGAGAGGGTAAGATCCCCGCCAAATGCGTTCAGCTTCAGGTCGTCAATAACGTAAAGGCTGTCGTCAACCCTGAATTTGGTTGATATCTTGTCAATGAGCATGTTGCCGTACTTAAAACTGTTGACAGCCACCGTGCCCCTGATTATGTATGATGGAATGGTGAAGCTGCTTTCGGTTGCCGGCGCTTCTGACCCTGCAACTTTTTCCTGAGGTTCAGCAGGTTGAGGTGTTGGTTCGGCAGCAGTGGAATCGGTAGCCATGAATGGGGCAAACATGGCAAAATCAATATCGCTGAGCTGTATTCGGGTATCGGCTACCAACTTTTTATCCTTCTCACCCTTCAGCATGGCCTTGTAAACATTCCAGATTCGCGTGGAATCAATGGCAAACTCAATGCCCATAGCCTGGCCATGAAATCCATTAATGCGGATGGTATCGTCGCTCATGGCAAGCTTCAGCGAGAGGTTGTCAACCCTCATCAGGGTGTCGTTGGGCATGGCAAAGTTCAAGCTGTCGAGGTTAAGCGTAAAGCGGCTCTGCTCAAAAGCAATGGGGATAATTTGACTGGAAAGCGAGTCGAGGTTGAGGGTACCATGCGACTGCACGGTTGCAGCCATGCGTCCTGTAAGGGTTTCAACCAGCGTATCGGGAATAAAAGGCCTGAGCTCGTTGAAGTTAACATTTAAAAACGACTTAGCTGAATAGGTGGGTTTGTCCAGATTCATTACCTTGAATCTACCGCCAAATGAGCTGTTTCCAACCTTAATGAGGAGTGAATCAACATCAACACCAAACTTGCTGGTGTTAGCAATATCGCCAATGAGCCTGGCACGTAGCAGAAAATTGTCGAGGCCGACATGGTAACCCGGAATGGATAAATCGGCTGTGAAGTTTTCGACAGCAACCTGCTTTCCGGGAAGAAAGTCGAAGTTAAGGTTTACACCACGGACAGAGGTTGAAGAGTCTAGCACAGCGGTTATGTTGCGAAGCTTAACATTAAGAGTAGTATTTTGCATGAAGTAATCGGCGCTGCTCATCCCCAGGCTGTCGGGCAGCTGCCCGCGGGTTTCGATGCGGGCCATGATGTTTCCCGAAAGGCTCTTGACAAGGCTATCGGGAATAAAGCTGCCAAATTCATCGAGGGTAATGAACATGTCGCCCTTAACGTTGTAGATGGGTTTTTCGATATTCAATATCTTGAAAGCCAGGTTCAGGTTGCTGGCGTGTGTTTTAACCCTGAATGTGCTAAAATCAGCGCTGGCAGTTTTAAGGTTGTTGGGGTCGGGTAGCTTAACCTTGCCGTTGAAAGCTAGTGTTTCGACAGTGGGGTACGAGGTGGTTTTGATGAATCCATTTCGGAAATCCAAACTTGCCTCAACTGAGGGGAGCAAGAGGGTGTCGTAAACAAAACCTTTGATGTGGGCTTTAAGGTCGAAAATGCCTCCAAGGGCAGTGAGTCCGTAACTGGAGAGAATAGTATCGGGGAGATAGGCAGTCAGCCTGCCAAAATCCATATTGGTGAGGCCCACACCCATATCTACAAAAATTGAGTCGGAAAGTTTAGCCTTGCCATTTGCAGACAGCCCAAATCCATCGGCGTTTAAATTGAGCTTATCAACAGAAATATCGCCATTATCGTACCCCACCTTAAAGTCAAGAGAAGTTTTACCCATTCTGTCAGCATGAGTACCCTCAAGAGCCAAATCAGAAACGGAAATTGACCCCTCTACTGCCCCTGCATAGTAGCTGCCCAAAACTTTTCCGTTGAGCTTAATTTCAGGAATAGCAACACAAGCCTTAGCCCTCAGGCTATCGTCGGCATAGTTAAGAACAATGTTGCTGAGTGTAAGGTCGTGCAGGAGAATATTCAGAACGGTTTCAACCTGCGAGGTGTCCTCAGGTACTTGGGTGGTATCGGTGGTAGTCATCAGGAAATCGAAGTTGCTTGCACCGGTGGAGTCAACATGATAGTTCAGGGTTGCCCCGTCAATCTCCACCTGGTCAACTACAACCTTGCTGCTCAGAAGTGGTTTAGCTTTCACGGCAACGTAGAGCTTATGCAGGCTAAAAAGTGTATCAAAAGGGTTGCTGCTCTGCCCTGATTGAAGCGAATCGGTTGATTTACCAACGCTAAAGTCCTGAAGTTCAACAGTCAGGTTTGGAAAATTCCGTAAGGGGAGTAGGTTAACCTCCCTGACGGAGAATGGCGCCTTAAGCTCCACGCTTACCTTGTTGAGCACCAGCCCAACTATCTTATTTTCCGACAGCTTAGCTGCTGCAAGTAGTATAACTACCAACAGGATTAACGACCCCAGGGTAATTAAAATTATTTTAGCTGTTTTCCACAGAATATGACCAACCTTCATGTCGATAAAAGTTAGCTAGTTGATGTGATTATCAAATACACTCATTGGAGAAAATCCTCCACTTACGCAGCTTCCGCAAGGTGCTGTCGAGCTCGTCGCCCCTGAGGTTTGTAGCCACCACAACGCCGTTGGCGTTGATAAGGTAGTTCATGGGAATTGCCCTCACGCCATATTGCTTTGCGGCCTCGCTACGCCAGCCTTTAAGATCGCTAACCTGGTAGGGCCAAACCAGGCCATCGTCGGCTATGGCTTTCAACCATGCATCCTGCTTCTGGTCGAGCGAAACGCTATAAATGGTAAATCCATTACCATTCTCAAAGCAGGCGTCTTTAAACTTGTTGTAGGTTTGCACCAGGTTGGGGTTTTCCCTGCGACAGGGTGAACACCAGGATGCCCAGAAATCAACCAGCACAAGCTTGCCCCTTAGCGACGAAAGTCTTATGGAATCTCCAGTTGGGCTGGAAAGCAGGATATCCGGGGCAACCTGACCTACTTCAGGGGGCTGTGCCATAAGACCTAAAGGGGCCATCCATACTGCAATTGCAAATATTCGGCATATTTTTTTCATCAGCAGCTTATTACGATTTTCAACCAAAATTTTAAAACTTGTTATATTAAAAATTTCAACGAAGTAAAAATAATGAAAATGTGGAAAAGACAAAAGGCAGAACCCTACAATTTTTAGCCGGTCAGCTTTAACAGTCCAAATAGTTTTTAAGAAAGCAATGGGCAAAATATCTTTTGCAGTATCGTATTAACCCGCAAAAATTTCAATTTACTTGTAACCGGGACGAAAATGGTTCGCTCAACCCCAAATAAGAGGGACAGCAGCTAATTTCTACCAAGTTTTCGCCTGGTTTTATCATCCCAGCTCCAGTAGCAGCCGCATCCATTGCCATGGGGCACCTCCACCTTCTTCTTTTTTTCGATGCAGCCGAAAAAGAGGTTAAAACCAAACCTAAGGTTGGCGTTTCGGGCCTTTTCGGGATAGAGCGCAGCCATAAGGTTGTCGGACACCACGTAGAATTGAAAAGTTTGGCCACCCCAACCGAGGCCAGCGCCAACGTTGATGAACGAACCATTCATCACCGAGTAGCTTAGGGCTGCCGAACCACCCTTTTTCGTAAAAAACATTCCGGATAAGGTAATACCCATAACAGGGCGACCGGGGTACCACTCTGCACGAACATGGGCTCCAACATTAAACCTTTCCGATACCGGGTAGCTTGCACCAAGGTAAATTTTTGGGTTCAGCAGTGTAATGAATCCTTTGCGGGAGTATTCCACCTGGATTTGGTTGTTTAGGGAATCGCCCAGCTGGTTGATGTAGTCATCGGGATTGTCCAAATCGGCAGGGGTAGCGCCGCGATAAACAAAATGACCTGAATTCTCGAACCGGGTGGTCTGCTTGTGCCACCAAATAAACCCCAAATCCAGCAAGCTACCGCTCCATGTAACATCATCATGCTGCCATATAAAACCCAAATCAGCAGCAATTCCCTGATTTCCAAAATTCAGGAAAAAATTCAAGGGTGAAAAACCGCCAACGGTAACATTGCTAACGTTACCACTTGCATCGGTTGCCACACCTAGCGGGTATGCAACATCCACCTTCGGATTCCATTGGGCATCAATGTTATGGGTAATGGCATCAACATCAACATTAACAGGCCTACGACGGGTAAACGCACCGGCCAGGCCAAACAATAATTTCCCATGAACACCCAGAATCAACCCGGAATTTACCTTTTTGGAGTAACCAACCGAAAATTCGCGGTAGTACACGGCATTCGCCCCTGGGTTGCCGGTTTTCAGCTCATCGCCAACGTACTGGGTATTTCCATCAACCGAAAGGGAAAGCAACTTTTTTGGGAGGAACACCTTTGTTTCAACCCGCTCCGTCCATGCAAAGCTAATGTACTGGTGCCTGTCGTACATAAAACCAAACGAAACTGGAGTGAAGTGCACCTCCTCCGAAACAAAATCCCACCGGTGCATCCCGGCAACCAGGGCGTTGAGGTTTGCAACCCCCGACCCATTGGCAACATCGCCATACGAGAATCCCGTGGAATTTACGTTGAAATGAACAGAGGACAGCAGGGGAACTCCCACATAAACCGGGCACTGAATCTGCACTGCCGGGTTGGTGAAGTTTGATTGGGGAATATTATGAAGCAGGAACAGCGTGTTGTCCTGCTGGGCACAAACAATGGTGCTGTAGGCAGAGAAAAAAATCAGCAGGTTGACTATTCGCCGCAATGCCAC
>DCDD01000188.1 GCA_002316235.1 Bacteroidales bacterium UBA1064 | reverse complement strand
CTGGAAGGTAGCTCGCTGGCCTCACTTCCCGTTGAGGAAATTTTTAAGGATGTTTCCAAGCATCCGGTTGCCATTCGTAACAACGGCGGGGGATTTTACAACCACAGCCTGTTTTGGGACATCATGTCTCCCAATGGGGGTGGAGAGCCTACCGGTGAGCTGCTTAAGGCAATCCAGAAAAGTTTTGGATCGTTCAGCGAGTTTAAGGAAAAGTTTTCATCCACTGCAACCGGAAGGTTTGGGTCAGGCTGGGCTTGGCTTGTGCTATCAAAAGGAGAATTAAAGATATACTCCTCTCCCAACCAGGATAACCCCCTGATGGATATATCGGAGGTAAAAGGCTACCCCATTCTCAACCTCGATGTATGGGAACATGCCTACTATCTTAAATACCAGAATCGTCGCCCCGAATACATTCAGAACTGGTGGAATGTGGTGAACTGGTCGGCCGTTGAAAAAAGATTTTTAGAAGGCTTAAAATAACCTGCCAGGGTCATTTTGTTTTGTTATTTGGTTTTGAGGCTGGGACAATTTCCCAGCCTCTTTTTTGTACTGCTGTTTTTATTTTGGTTATACTTTTGTAAATTTAAGCTTATAAAATATGCTATTCTGCCTTTAATAAGCTGCTGATGAATAGACTTTTCAAATACTTTACCTTTTTAATTTTAGCTATCCCCACGGGCTTGCCAAGAATGGCTGCAGCCATGGTAAATAAGGCTACACCGGACACCCTGCAAATTAATGGAAATCTGAATACGGTTAGGTCGCTAATAACCTCCCGGGAGTTTTCAGCAGCTGCAATGCTCACCAAAGAAGCCCTCAGCAATTCAAGAAAAATCAACTACATTAAAGGTGTTGCATGGAGTGAGTACTACCTGGGAATGATATGTTTTGAGAATTCAACACTAGATTCTGCAATATACTGGCTAAAACGATCAGAAAATGATTTTGCTGCCGTTCGCGACTATAGTGCACGGGTAAAAGCATGCAACCTGCTGGGAATTTACTATCGCCAATCCGATAGCAACGACAGCTCCCTGGATTGCCACACCCGAGCTTTAAAGATTGCCATGGAAAATAACGACTCGGCCGGTATTGCCGAGTCGCACTATGGAATTGGTATGACCCTCAACCAGCTCGGCTATTACCCCGAAACCATGGAGCATTTTCACGCAGCCATCTCGATAAGGGAAAAGCTAAATGACAGCTCAGGAGTAGCGGCAATTCTGAATAGCATGGGCATCCTCTTTAGAAATCAGGGCGATTATGCCAATGCATTAGATTTCTATGTCCGGGCATTGAACATTCATGAGAAGTTGGGAAATATTCAGGGATTAGCCTACCAGCACAACAACATGGGTCTAATTTACAGGGATATTGGCGATTACGGTAAGGCACTCGATCATTTCAACAAATCATGGGCATTGAAAGTTAAAATAAACGATAGCCGGGGAATTTCCAACTCAATTATGAATATTGGTTCGGTTTACCTTTTACAGAACAAGCTGGACAGCGCACTAATATTTTTTGATCAGGCCGCCTCCATAAAGGAGCAGATAGGTGATAAGAGTGGAATTGCCAATATTAATTTATTCAGGGGTGAATGCTACCAAAAACTTGGTCTTTACAAAAAAGCTTTAGACTTTCTCGAATCATCCAGAAGTGACTACCATGCTCTAAAAGAACCCCGGGGTGAAACCGAAGCAATCATCCAGCTGGCTTCAACATACTTTAACTCGGGTATGCACGACAAGGCCTTTCAGCTGATCGATGAAGCTAAAAATATGGTAGTAACATTGAAAATGCTCGACCTGCAGCAGAAAGTTTTCCTGAACCTCTATAATTTTTATATCGAACTCGGAGATTATAGAAAAGGACTGGAATACTACCAGCTATACATTGCCGCCCGCGATAGTGTGATGGGTACACGAAACTTAAGGAAAATGCTTAATGTTGAGCTGCAAGATGAGTACTCCCGACTTATTAAAGAACACTTTGAACGAAAAGATCAGGAGATTTTGTCTAAAGAACAGGCACAACAAAGCAAAACAGTTTTACTCTATATACTTTCGGGGGCATTTATCATTCTTCTGCTATTCCTGGTAATGTTCATCCGCACCTTAAAAAATAAACAAAAAATAAATAACATGCTTATAGCCCAGCAGGCGGAGGTGGAGCATCAAAAACAGGAGCTGATGAACCAGCGCGACGAGATTGACACCCAGAAAGAAATGGTGGTTTACCAGCGTGATAGGATTATTACCATGCTCACCGATTTGGCAGAATCAATTGACTATGCAAAAAAAATTCAGCAAGCCATTCTACCAAAAGATTCCCTCCTGCAGCAGCTATTTACCGATTACTTCATAATATACCAGCCTAAGGAGGCTGTTGGGGGCGATTTCTACTGGGCCGGCCGGTTCAACGGCACCATTTGCTTTGCAGTAGCCGATTGTACCGGACATGGCGTCCCTGGAGGCTTTATGAGCATGCTGGGAGTTTCAATGCTTAACGATATGGCTACTGCCGACAGCGTTCAATCCCCATCATTAATGCTGCAAAGCCTCAGGCACAATATTGTGGCTGCCCTTGGGCAAACAAACTTTGATGAGGATAACCATGATGGGATGGACATTGCCTTCTGCACCTTCGACATCAAGTCGGGTATTTTAACTTACGCGGGAGCCAACATGCCTATCATTATTAACTCTAAAGGCGAAATACCACCCTCCGAACGTATTCAGCCCTATCAAAATGGGCTCTATGAACTAAAACCAGACCGAATGCCAGTTGCACTTTACGATAAGATGGACTCCTTTAGCGAAATTCGCGTCAAGCTATCGCCAGGAGATGCCGTTTACCTTTTTACCGATGGATATGTTGACCAGTTTGGTGGGCCAAAAAGTAAGAAGTTTGGACATGACGCCTTCCGTACACTTATTAACTCAGTGAAAGATTTAAGCTTTTCCGAGCAGAAGCAAATCATTTGGAGTACCATCGAGCGCTGGAAGGGAGAAACCGAGAACCAAACCGATGACATCCTGGTTATGGGACTAAAGCTCCCCGACAAATAAAAAACAGTGTAACCTTTAAAATTAACCAAGATGAAACATGAACTGCCGCAGCTACCGTACTCAGCCGATGCCTTGAGCCCGGTAATTTCTGCCAAAACGATTGAGTTCCATTACGGAAAGCACCACCAGGCTTACGTAAACAATCTCAACAACCTTATTGTTGGGACACCGTTTGAGAACGCCACACTTGAGACTATCATCAAGGAGGCAGAGGGTGGAATTTTCAACAACGGTGCACAAGTTTGGAATCACACCTTCTACTTCCTCACTCTTTCGCCCAATCCAAAAAGCGAACCGTCAGGAAAACTCGGAGAGCAGATTTCTTTAGACTTCGGCTCATTTGCAGAATTTAAAGATAAATTTGAAAAGGCTTCAGCCGGCCTGTTTGGTTCCGGATGGACCTGGTTGGTTCTAAACTCAAAGGGCGAGCTGGAGATTACCCAGGAGTCAAACGCGGGAAATCCCCTTCGCAAAGGCCTAAAGCCTCTTTTGGCGTGTGATGTATGGGAACACGCCTACTACCTCGATTACCAGAATCGCCGGCCCGATTACCTTCATAGCTTCTGGAATATAGTTGATTGGAAAGTTGTAGAGGGAAGGTTTTAGCTAAAAGATTTTTTTAAACTTACCTGGTAGGAATTAAGCTTACCGGGTATTTCTTTTATCCAATAATTTGTAAAAAATTAAAACCATGTTAAAAGATTTGGTGTTGCAGAACCGCAGCTATCGTAGGTTCTACCAGGAAAAAAATGTTGACAGAGAATCGCTGGTTGAGCTGGTTGAGCTGACCAGGTTTTGCCCATCGGGTCGTAACGCACAACCTCTAAAGTACTTCATTTCAAATTCCGAACCAACAAACAGCCATATATTTTCCAACCTGGCATGGGCTGCATATCTAAAGGAATGGAATGGCCCCGAAGAGGGAGAAAGACCATCAGCCTACATCCTGATACTTGAGGATCAAACCATTGCCACGTCCAGCCAGAGAGATCAGGGAATAATGGCTCAAACCATCATGCTTGGTGCTGCAGAAAAGGGGCTTGGAGGTTGTATCATTGCATCGGTTAAAGGTCATGAATTGGCTAAAATACTGGGTATTCCCGACCACCTCAAAATTGTGCTGGCACTTGCGTTAGGCTACCCAAAAGAACATGTTGTGATTGAGCCAATGCCTCAAAATGGAAATATAGAGTACTGGCGGGATGATAAGGGTGTACATCATGTTCCAAAACGTGACCTTAGCGAGCTGATTTGGAACAAGACAGTCGGTAAAGGTTAAACAATTACATTCTTCTAATCGCCAAAGCCAGGTAATCCAACGCTATTCTTCAACAGGAATAGCTTAGCAGCCTTACATTACAACAATTGGTCCGTAGCCACAACTGCTGCACCTACCCTCACGGGTTAGGGCGGAAATAACGGTGTGATAGCCATTCCTACGGATAACCGTGGAGGAACACGACGGACAAATGGTGTTGCAGCCCACCTCGTTTCCATGCAGGTTGCCCAAGTACACATAGGCTAGCTTCTCTCGAGCTATTTCGTATAGCTCAACCAACCTTTCTTCGGGAGTAGGCGGAATTTTCAGCTTGTAGGCAGGGTAGTAGCGGTTGATATGCAAAACCGTGTTGCTTCCCAGATTCGAAGCAATCCACGAAACCATTGCCTTGGTTTCGGCAAGCGAATCGTTTAGTCCCGGAATGACCAGAAAGGCAATCTCCAAATGTTTACCCAATTCCCTTATGGTCACCAGAGTTTTCAGCACGGGCTTGAGCCTTCCTCCTGTTTGACTGCGGTAAAAATCATCGGAAAATGATTTTAAATCGATATTGAAAGCATCCAGAACTTCAAGAAGCTCCCTCAATGGTGCAGGGTTGATATACCCATTTGAAACCGCAACATTCAGCAAACCTTTACTTTTAGCCAACCTTGCCGTTTCAAGCATAAACTCAAATGATATTGTTGGTTCGTTGTAGGTATATGCAATCCCAATGTTTTCCGGAAGAACCCTGGCCTTCTCAACAACTTCTGAAGGCTGATAACTCCTCAACGGGGGCATCGAAACAGGGAAAGATTGCGAAATCTCGAAGTTCTGGCAAAAATCGCAGTGCAGGTTGCACCCGTAGCTGCCGATAGAAAATATCCGGCTACCCGGATGAAAGTGGTAAAGCGGCTTTTTTTCCATTGGGTCTAGCCCCGATGACGAAATTACCCCGTATCCTAGAGCGTTGAGAACCCCACCCTGGTTTTGACGTGCCTTGCATATACCAAACCTTCCATCCTGTATGCTACAACTATGAGGGCAAAGGTTACACCTTATGCCGTTACCCTTTTTTGAATAGTACTTTGCCTCCATGATCAAAAAGCACATTTAGAATTATCATCAAAGTTCGATAAACTTTTGCTTTAATTGCAAGTCATCCCAACTTAATTCCAACGATACCATACCTATAGGTTAAACCAAAATTTAAAAAATCGAGTGTTGAATGCTTTTTCACTTCTTCAACGCAGAAATCATCCCACAAAAATCATTAAAAATAGTACCTGTATGTTTTACACCTGTTGGATATCAGAAATTTTGAAGTTTACCTGCTTCCTGCATAGCTTGACCAACACAAATTAAATTTAGGATTTGCATGATAATGTTGACGATTAAATAACTCCCGTATTTACATGTAGGTCATAGTAGTAAAGGACTGCATGAAGCCGCTGTAAAGTAAAAACATTAAAGAGATTAATCTGAAATTAGGGAACTTCCACTACTATTCCTTTCCGGGTTGCGGCCAAATTTTTACCTTTGAACTTTTATTTAATAAATGGAGAAAAAATTACGCAGGCGTGTTCTGGTTATCACCTACTACTGGCCCCCATCAGGTGGTGTAGGCGTTCAACGTTGGCTAAAGTTTGTAAAGTACCTCAGGCTGTACGGATGGGAACCGGTGGTTTACACACCCGAAAATCCCGAATCGTTTTACGACGATGAATCGCTGCTGAATGACATTCCTGAAGGGGTTGAGGTTATAAAAACCAGAATATGGGAGCCATACAAAATATACAAAAGAATCACCGGCACAAAGAACGAAAAAATTGCCGTGGGTTTTACCTCTTCTTCAAATAAAAAAAAGGGATTACTGCATAGGGTGGCTGTCTGGCTAAGGGGCAACCTGCTTATTCCTGATCCAAGAGTCTTTTGGGTTAACCCATCGGTTAAGTTCTTAAAAAAATACCTAAGGGAAAATCCGGTGGATGTAGTGGTTACAACCGGCCCACCGCACTCCATCCATCTAATCGGGCTGAAGCTGAAACAAAAGATGAAAGTAAAATGGCTAGCCGATTTTAGGGATCCATGGACAAATATATACTACATTAAGGATTTAAGACTAAGCGCTCCTGCAATGCGAATCCATCGCAGGTTGGAAAGCAAGGTGGTTCGTGAGGCCGATGGGGTGATAGTTGTATCGGCGCAAATGAAAAATGAACTTATGGTTCTCAGACCTAAACGTATAAATCTGATTACCAATGGCTTTGATGAGGAAGATTGGCCAAATGAGCCGGTTGACCTGGACTCAAAATTCTCGATTACCCATGTTGGTACGCTATCCCGTTACTTTAACCCTGTCATATTATGGGAGGTACTCTCCGATTTATGTGAAGAAATTGAAGGTTTTAGAAATGATCTGGTTATCAGGCTCGTAGGACAGGTAGATGCAACTGCTATAGAATCCATCCAAAAAGTAAACCTTCAAAATAACCTTGAAAGTTTGGGACAGGTTACCCATGTCGAGGCGGTAAAATTTCAACGAAAATCGCAGGTGTTACTCCTGGTTGTAAATTCTTCTCCAAATGCTATGGGTATTCTTACCGGAAAGGTATTCGAGTACTTAGCCTCGGGGCGAATGGTGCTGGCAGTTGGACCCACCTATGGCGATTTGGCCTCCCTGCTTTCCGAGACAAAAGCAGGATTCTTTGTGGACTATAACGATAAAGCAAAAACTAAAAGGGTCATTACACATCTCTACAATCTCTATAAAGAGAACAACCTGCAGCCAGAGACCAAGGATATTTTGCGTTACTCCCGTAAGGAGCTCACCCGCACCTTATCAAACCTATTAAATGAAATGACTAATGAATAGCAAGTTGATACTTACTGTTTTAGGGGCTAGACCCCAGTTCATAAAGGCAGCCGCAGTTAGCCGCCAACTTATGGCTTTTGGATTGGAAGAAGTGATTGTGCACACCGGCCAGCATTTCGATGAAAACATGTCCGAGATATTTTTTAAGGAAATGTGCATTCCCGCTCCAAAGTACAACCTTGAGGTTCATGGTTTGAACCATGGCGCCATGACTGGTAGAATGATGGAGCTGCTCGAAAACATCGTTATTAATGAAAAACCGGCAGCAGTAATGGTTTATGGCGACACCAATTCAACACTTGCCGGAGCACTGGTAGCCAAAAAGCTGAACACCCGCGTGGTGCACGTTGAAGCAGGACTCCGCTCGTTCAACATGACCATGCCCGAGGAGATCAACCGCATTCTTACTGACCGGATATCGGATTTACTTTTTACCCCAACAGAAGCGGCGGACAGCAACCTGATGGCCGAAGGATTCAGCCATTTCAACGCCAAAATTATCAGGAGTGGCGACGTTATGCAGGATGCAGCCTACTTTTACTTTAACAGGGCTAAAACCGAGTCACATGTACTCGAACGCTTAAATCTACCCGAGCACTTTGTGCTGGCTACCTTTCACAGACAGGAAAACACCGATAATCTTAATAATCTTCAGGGAATAGTTGATGGGCTGAACCGTATAAATTCTGAAACTCAGGTAGTTGTTCCCCTACATCCCCGAACAGCAAAAATTCTTGAAAGGGTAAGTATTTCACCCAACTTTAGGATAGTTGAACCCTTAGGCTATTTTGATATGCTCATGCTGCTAAACCAATCCTCGCTGGTGGTTACCGATAGCGGCGGTTTACAGAAAGAGGCATTTTTCTTTGGAAAGCATTGCGTAACCCTACGTGAGCAAACCGAATGGGTTGAGCTGGTTGAGAAGGGCTACAACATGCTTTCAGGAACCAGCTCCGACAGCATATACAACTCCTTCCGCCAAATGATTGCCCGAAAATCAAACTTTAAGGTTAACCTTTACGGGAATGGGCATGCAGTGGAGAAAATTGCAGCAGAGCTAAAGGATTGGCTTTAGGCTAAAACCCAGATTCAATAAAAACTCTTACAACCCATTTTGAAGCAAAGAGGAAGAAAATAAAATCCAGAAGAGCAGATGTGCATTGTGAAGCGTTAAAGGTAAAAAGCCGGGCAAGATTACCTTACTTTTTCTTCAGCCCCAACGGGACGCAATAGCTAGCATGGGGCAAAGTTCCTTTTGGCGTTCCGGAGAGAAGTGTTAAGCCATAAAGGTGCAGAATGAATTTGTGAGTTTGTTAAAAGCTGGATAAGTTTTTATCATGAAATCTTGGGGCTTTGCCCCAAACCCCACATACTT
>DCDD01000219.1 GCA_002316235.1 Bacteroidales bacterium UBA1064 | reverse complement strand
CAAGTACCAGGACTTCGTGGAGTTCTTCCACGCTTTTAAATGCAGGGCCTCTTGATTCAGACCCCCTGGAGTTTAGGTAAATTTCAACCAGCGGCTGTGCCTGGAGGTATAAGCCGAGTTCTGATAGTATGAAAAAAAGAATTAACAGAGCTAGTTTGCGCATTTTTCTTCTGTCAATATTTTGGTAAATTTAATAATTCTGTATTTTCGGAGGCATTAGCTCTATTTTTTTCTGATTTTGCTGGAAAGAAGTATTGGCGTTAAAGTTCTACAACCCTAAATATCATTTGTTCAGCCTGCATTTGTAACCGGTACTTTTACCTAAATTGTTGATAACCGGGAGGGAGCGCTGAAATTCAAAAGGCTGGCATAACAGCGCTAAGTTTTTTCGCCCTTTATTAAAGTTACCTTTAGGCTGTGCTGAAGGTTAAATTATCTGGAACGTTGTATTTTAGACTACAATGTGTGTAGCTTTATGACTAATTTTATGCTGGTTAAAAAATAAAATTCCTTTAATGTAGTTAAGCATTTCATGTTGAATGGGTATGAAAAAAAGGTTGGTAGTGTTGACAGGGGCAGGCGTTAGCGCCGAAAGCGGTATAAAAACGTTTCGTGATTCCGATGGGCTCTGGGAGGAGTATGATGTTATGGAGGTTGCCAGCATTGAAGGATGGTCCAGGAATCCACAGCTGGTGCTCAATTTTTACAACGAACGGCGCAGGCAGCTGCAAAAGGCTATGCCAAATCCTGCCCACTTGTCTCTTGCCAAGGCTGAGTCGGACTTTTTGGTTTACATTATCACTCAAAACATCGACGATCTGCATGAGCGGGCAGGGAGCACTAAGGTGCTTCACCTGCACGGTGAGCTGAAAAAGGCTCGCTCAACTGTTAATCCTGATCTTGTATATGACATCGGGTACAGCGATATACACTGGGGTGATATGTGTGAGCTGGGGTCACAGCTGCGTCCACATGTGGTTTGGTTCGGCGAGGCGGTGCCGGCCATGGAGGAAGCTGTGAAGCTTACCCAAACGGCAGAGCTCTTTGCCGTTGTGGGGTCATCGTTGAACGTTTACCCGGCCGCAGGGCTCTTGAGCTATGTTCCCCGCCAATGCCCCATCTTTTTGGTTGATCCAAAGGAGGTAGCCACCTTCAGAGACGATATCACCGTTATTCGTGAACCTGCCTCAACGGGAGTTCCCAAAATGCTCAGGCTAATGGCCTAAAAATCTTCATCTACTCCTAAATCAGTATTTTTAGCATAACCCCCGATTTCCAACCGGAAGTTTTTATGATTAAAACGAGTATTGATTTTGACCCAGCTGCTCCGTTGGCATTTCATATTTTACATTTTATCCCAGAAAACTTACGATTTAAGTAAAAAGCCGTTCATTTTGTATCGGAATAAATTGAAAACCGTAGAAAATATCAAAATCTAGAACGTTAAACATTTCGTGTTATTGATTTAATAGGAGTTGCCTGAATAGATTTATACAGAACACCTTGGCGCAAAGTTTTTGGAGTGTTTTTTGCCTCCATTTAACTCAAGGAGCACCGTGCAAGGTAACGTGTTGGCCACGTCTATAAGGCGATTGTTTTTTCGGAGGGTATAAAAAATCAACTTTTACGCAACATGAAAGCAGGGTATAGGGGTTTTCTAGCAGCAGCAGTAGCAGTTTTACTCGTTAGTTTGGTTTATCCTTCTGGCGTTTTTTCACAGGATTTAAGCCAGCAAATAGCTAATTACGAACAGCTTGCCGCTGAATTTGAGAAGAATGGCGATGCCAACCAGGCAGCCTACTACTTTGATAAGGCAGCCAACCAGGCATGGCAGGCAAGAGACCTGAACAGGGCAATTGCTAATTTTGATAGGGCGTTGGCAAACATCAAGCAGGTGGGGAACGTCAACGGCGCTAAAACAATCTATACAAACCTTGGGCTAATATACTGCGAGAAGGGCAACCACAACGAGGCCTATAACAACTTTTTGGCAGCACTTGCAGCTGCCAGAAGCTTAGGCCGAAAGGACGATATTGCCAATGCCCTGGTTAACATTTCAACAGAGCAGATTGAAATGTCCGATTTTACTGGTGCACAGAAGAGTCTCGATGAAGCCCAAAGGTTGGCGCAAGAAGTTGATAATGCCAGAGCCTTAAAAAATATTTACTTCAACTATAATAAGCTTTACGAAAAACTTGGCAGCAAGGATAAGGCTGATGAGTACTTCAGGCTCTACATGATGCTAAATAAGAAATTGCAGGATGACGAGTTCAAGGCAAGACAAATGCTCGCTCAGGCCAAGGTTGACAGCGCTGGAAGAATTATTAATCAGATTTCATACGAGAAGGAATCTACTGCTCGTAAGCTAATGGAAACCAGCCATGAGCTTCAGCAAACCACCAACATACTCAAGGAGACCGAGCGAATTTCCACCGAACAGCGTATGCAGATAGACCTGCTAAATACTCAGATGAAGCTCCGCGAAGCCGAAATTAGGAACCAACATTTACTCCAAAGGATTTACATCGGGTTGATTATTATTCTCCTTATGTTTGCCGCCATTTTGTTTTGGGCTAATAACCAGAAGCAAAAAGCCAACAAGCTTTTAAGCGAGAAAAATGCTGAAATTTTCGCCCAGAAGGAGGAAATCAGCCGGCAGGCGGATGAGCTTAGGGAGTTGAATGCTTTAAAGGATAGGCTATTTTCCATAATTGCGCACGATCTCCGAAGTCCATTGTTTTCGCTTATCACCATGCTTAACATTGCCAAGGAGGGACATTTCACCGAGGAAAGTTTTAAGGAAATAATCAGCGAGCTGTCGTCCAACGTAAGCCACACAACCGCCCTGCTCGAAAACCTACTTACCTGGGCCAAAAACCAAATGCAGGGAACCAAGGTGAAACCGGAAAGATTCTTCCTGAACGAGGTGGTTACTCCCAGGCTTCAGCAGCTAAACGAGGTTGCCCTTCAGAAGAATATTGTCATTACCAACCACGTGGATGAATCAACATCGGTTTATGCCGATCGCGATATGCTCGACCTGATTATCCGAAACCTTATATCAAACGCCATCAAGTTCTGCAATGCCGGAGATAAAATTCAGATATGGAGCTCCGTTGAAAATTCCCATGTAAAGGTATGCGTTGAGGACACTGGGGTTGGAATTGATGCCCATAGCCTAAAAAAACTCTTTGGCAGCCAGGTTAGCTCAACCCCGGGAACCCGCAACGAAAAGGGGACAGGTCTTGGCCTGATACTATGCCGGGAGTTTGTTGAAATGAATAATGGTAAAATTTGGGCCGAAAGTACTCCGGGAAAGGGTAGCCAGTTCTTCTTTACTCTTCCAATATCAGGGGAGCAAGCCAGCCGTTAGCCCGATTATCCGTTCTGTTTTACCAACAACTATGCTTGCTGGCGGGAAGGGTGTGTTTTTGTAGCTGATTATGCTGATCGGCTGCTTGCTATAAGTGCAGGGCAAATCATTAAGCTGATTCGGTTCAACCCTTTTGGCAATCAGTACTCAATAATCATGTTTAACCGGTTGCGTGAGGGGTAAAGCTCGTAGCGAATGGCCTGGTAGTCAATAAGGTTGTTTTGTGCATCGAATCTTGATATGAACTTTAGCATACCCTTGTCGTTATACTGCATTTCGGTGCGGGCAATCGTGCTACCTGAAGGGTTAAGCTCCTCAATCATAATCCTATTACCTTTGGAGTCATAAGCGTAGCGGAATTGCTGGGTTTTAGAACTCCCATCCAGAAATTTTCTGGATATTGTTTCGGCCACTTTTCTTCCCAGGGAATCATAGGTTGGGTGGCAGGTGAGAAGGGCGATTGAATCCAGTGGGGCAAAACCTTTCTTCGATTTTACCGTTCGCTTGATCTCGGTTCCTTGACTGTCCCATTCCGATTTTAGGGTGTAGGCTTTTTTACCGGTAGCGGAGGTGGCAATGGCCTGAACAGGCCTCCTATTGGTGTAGCCATACCTGATGTTGAGGTAAAGCGAGGTATCGCCGGGTTGAACCCTGTAAATAGCCTCACTGGCAATAAGCGAGTCGGGAGTGTAGGTAAAAAGGTGAAACCTGATTAACCGTTCGTTCTCGAATTCGTCGGTACGGGTAATTATTTTTCCGGAAAATGTATGCCATGTATGGCTGGTAACGCGCTGACTTTCGTAATCGCGATTAAGAATTGTATGGGTTCTTCCAAGCGAGTCCTTTATTTCTTGCCGTATAGCCCTGCTGTTGGTGGTGCGCTTACCATCTTTAATCTCGTAACGGCTGGTAACGGTAACCCTGTACACATTTTGCGGGGGACGATTTTGGGCTTCAACAGGTAATATCCACGCCAGAATGGTTGTAAATAATATGGCTGAAATCAGCAGTAGCCGTTTTGTATTCATATCTATAGAAGTTAGGCAGTAGAAATTTTCCTTGTAAAAATACGAGTTAAAAGCGAAAAATGTTCAAGTTCAAGCTTTTCCTTTAGCTGATGCTTAAGTAGAAAACGTGTGGGGTTGGAGGGTTGCGAAAAAGATTGCTCAGCTATTACACGTAAAGCGGAAGCAGCGATTCAGATTTTTTTGAGGTTCATATCAATACTCCTTATCTGGTGGGTAAGTGCTCCAACAGATATAAAGTCAACGCCGCAAAGGGCGTAGTCTCTGATATTTTCCAGCGTAATTCCTCCGGACGATTCGGTTTCCACCCTGCCACCTATCATCCCTACTGCTTCGCGTGTGGCCTCAACGCTGAAGTTATCGAGCATAATCCGGTTTACCCCGCCTACCCGTAAAATGACCTGTACATCCTTGAGGGAGCGCGCTTCAACCTCAACTGCCAGCTTTCGGCCAGTTTCATTCAGGTATTTATGGGCCAACGCAACGGCATTTTCTATTCCCCCAGCAAAATCAATATGGTTATCCTTTAGCATGATCATATCGAAAAGGCCCATGCGGTGGTTCATCCCTCCACCAATTACTACTGCCATTTTATCCAAAATCCTCATGCCCGGTGTTGTTTTGCGTGTGTCGAGGATTTTTGCTTTTGTTCCCTCGCAGCGGTTAACGTACTCCCGTGTTTGGGTAGCAACACCGCTCATTCGCTGAAGCACGTTTAGAACCAAGCGTTCGGCCTGTAACAGGGAGTGAACTTTTCCTTCCGCCTTAAAGGCGATATCTCCATATCTGAGCAAGTCACCATCGCCTCTAAAAAATTCTACTTCAACCGAGCTGTCAATCTTCTTGAAAATTTTCAGAGCAACCGATAGTCCGGCAATAATGCCCTCCTGTTTCATCATTAGCTGTACTTTGCCGGTGGCCGACGGGGGAATACACGAAAGCGTGGAGTGATCGCCATCACCTATATCCTCAGCAATTGCCAGGTTGAGAAGGGCTTCAACGAGAAGTTCAGGGTTTGTAGCCATTTATATTCCGTTTCCTTCCTCGTCCTGCTCAATGCGGAGCTGATGAATGAAAAATTGGCTACCATCGGATTTTAAGAAGATGGAGATGCGAAATGTATTGCCTTTGGTCTGCAGCTGCCCAATGGCGAAAGCCGAGGTTTCCTTTGCTCCTTGATGGCTAACGGCAAACTTAACGGGTTTGTTTTTCTCGAAGAAATTCTTGAGCAGCTGAACGGATTGCGCCTGACTGTAAAAGTTTTCCTCACCCAGCATGTCAATTTCTATGGTCTTGTAGAAATATTTTGCCAGATTAACCGCATCGCCATTTTGCAAGGCTTCTGCTGATTTACTAATAATTTCGTTGGAGTCCTGTTGAAGCACAGAGGCACTCGAACCCAGCATAATCAACAGGAACAGAGAAAGCAGCTTAATTTTTTGTTTCCCCATTTCTACAGTTTTCTTATTGTTACCACACGGCTAAACTACAAAAATCCTCAAAAATTGAGCCAATAACCTATAGATTAATTTATTCTTTATACCTAAGGCCAAATATACCTATAATCATTTTTTGAACCAAGTGTCGTTGTAGAACATGTTTGTTTCCAATTATCTCCATCAGTACGGAAGCTTTTATGAGTCGATGTCCGACACTCTTCAAGCCGTAAATTATTTTTTTGAATTTTTTGTTTACTCCATGGTGCAGCTTTGGGTGTAAGTATTTTTTACCTTTGCGTTAGTAGTAAAATTTGAAATAGGTGTTTTTGCTGGGTTAAAGTACCGACAGGATGTTCTCTTTTTTTAGAAGGTTTGATAGTACTTGATTAAGGTTGATGTTTTTATAAATTTCACCATGTTAAGCATTACGTATTTAAAAGCTGGATAAATCACTTCAACCATTTTATTGTGAAAATTCACTTGATTCTTATAGGGAAAACCAGCGTACCGTATCTTTCCGAAGCAATGAACGATTACCTAAAGCGGATAGAAAGGTACTGCCGCCTCGAAGTTAAAGTTTTGCCCGAGCTACGTAATACCAAATCAATGCCGGTGGAAGTTCAGCTACAAAAGGAAGCAGAAGTGCTTATGCCGGTAATGGGGAACTACCAGGAGGTTATTCTGCTTGATGAGAAGGGTAGAGAGTTATCATCCGAAGAGTTTGCCGGTTTTATTCAAAAGAAGCAAAATTCGGGTTTGCGTGATATTGCTTTTGTGGTTGGCGGCCCTTACGGTTTTTCAGATGGGGTGAAGCTGGCTGCTGCCGAAAGGTTATCGCTATCAAGAATGACATTTTCGCACCAGCTTGTTCGGTTGGTATTCGTGGAGCAGCTCTATCGTGCTTTTACCATTATTAATGGTGAACCTTACCATCACGCCTGATTTAGGCCTGATTTTTGATATGAATTTAGCTACATACCTAATCCATCCCGAACTCTCATCGAAATGAACAAGAGGCTGGTTGCCATTGTCGTCCTTGTCATTGCTTCGCTTGCACTTTTGCTGGTCTCCCAATACCTGTCGAAGTCTGCGCTGGATGTAAGGTTGTATAGGCCCAACGTTAAGCATTTGGAGAGAATAGTTGAAAGGGAAACAACCTATTCCGGCAAGCTTGCCCGAGAGTTTCTGGGTAAGGTTAATAGCAACGCCAGCTCCAGACAAATATTCGAATCGGGAGTTGAATTTAAGAGGAAGCTTGAGGGTAAGTGGGATGGAGAGCTATTCCTTTTTTCTCACGATACGCTCTGCTTTTGGTCGTGCAAGCTGGATGTCTCTGGCGTTCCGTTTGATTCCTCACAGGTAGGTCTGGTAAAAATTCAAAGCGAGTACTTCTTCACGCAATGGTTTACAGCAGGTAAGGGGCTGCAGCTGCTTGTGTTAAACCCAATTTATAGCGAATATCCCTACCAAAACAAGTACTTGAAAAACTCCTTTAGCCCGTTGTTTAAGGAATTTAATAATTATAGAATTTCCATTGACCTGGTTTCCAACGCAATACCCGTAAGACCCCATAACGTTGCACCCTTTTACCTTGTCCCTCTGGACATTTACCAAAATGGCCATGTGAATCGTTTATGGCCCATTCTCCAGTGGATAGCTTTTGCAATGGCAGTTTGCGCAGTACTGCTCATCTTCGGACAAAAGTTTTTTAGGTATAAGCCATTGTTGAAGATAGCCGGGGCAACGGCCGGTATTTTTATAATCCGATACCTGTCCCTTTACATGGAAATTCCCTCCAGGTCGGGAATGAAAATATTTAACCCCGAAATCTACGCCCATTCATTCATCAACCCATCTCTTGGCGATTTTTTTATAAATGCTATTCTAGTCTTTATGCTTGTTCTCTTCATAAGACAAAGTATTCGATTGTCATTGAGGCATATCAAGAACATGCACCTATACCTGCTTGCAGCTTCTGTGCTGATTCTTTTTTTAGCTCTATTCCCCATAACGGACAAGCTGCTTACATCGCTGGTTACCCATTCAACCTTAACCCTTGAACCCTACCGTATATTTAGCCTTTCGGTTTACTCAATAATTGGATACCTATCTGTTAGCCTTTGGGCTGCCTCTGCGGTCATACTTACCATTACCTGGGTTAGCGTAGTTGCGGAACAGCTCAGCTTAAAGCAAAGGCTAATCCTACTGGTATCAGGACTCTTAGTAGTAACGCTCCTATCGCTGGCACTAACCAGCAAACCATCCGGTTTGGGGTTGGTTTGGATGTGGTTGACGGTCGCATACGTTCTCCTCGTTTACCGCAGCTCAAAAACCCATCTCTTACTAAGACACATTTTGGTGATTGTTACCATATTTTCAGCTTATTCCGTATCAACCGTATTTATCAAAACATCGGAAAAAGAGCTGAATGTGCGTAAAGTTCTTGCCATAAACCTTAGCTCGGAGCGTGATCCGCTAGCCGAAATGCTTTTACCCAACCTCTACCAAAAAATGCTTACCGATTCTTACATCCGGGATTGCATTAGGAATATTGAGCAGAAAAATGCCGAGCTCTACAGCTACCTACGTAAGGACTACTTTAAGAACTACCTGAACCGGTATGACCTGCGGGCAACTGTTTGTTCGCCATCATCAATTATAAATGTTGATGGAAAATCCACCTTGCTTTGCGACAGGTTTTTTGGGATGCTGATTGATGATTACGGCATTATGCTACCGTCATCACGATTTTACTACCTGAACACGCAAAGCGGGTTTATAAGCTATGTTGGGGAAATTAACTACCGAATAGGTGACAACATTCGTAATCTATACATTGAACTTACCAGCAGACCGGGATGGGAGATGCTGGGCTATCCAGAGTTGCTTATTGAGGGCAGAGCCTCCCAGCAGCAGCTTAAGGAGTACTCCTGGGCCAAGTACCATAACGGAAATCTTATAACCCAATCGGGTGAATTTCCCTTCCGGCAAAAAGTAAGCGGTATCAACCCCACAACTCAAGTTTTTACCTGTGAGAACTTCCTCGGCTACAACCATCTCACCTATCGTCCTGGTAGTTCGGATATAGTTGTCATTAGCCGTCCCAGGGAGAAACTCCTAAACGTAACCGCTTCTTTTGCCTACTGCCTTTTTTTATACTTTGTTATGTTTTTACTATGTTTTAAAATAGCCGACATTCCCCTGCGGTTAATACCTACTCATGCCAGCTTTAAGAACCGGATTACCCGGGCAATTATCCTTATTGTTACCTTGTCGCTCTTGATGGTGGGTGCGGCAACCATTGCTTACAATATCAAGAACTTTGAACAGCGCAACGAAAAGAATCTTAGCGAAAAGCTTATTTCCATCATGTTTGAGCTGGATAGAGATGTTGACCTCATTCAAAGCAACGATCCCTCGGCCATTGGATTTCTAAGCGATCGCCTGGTTGAGCTATCGAACATTTTCTACACCGATATCAATATTTACGACACAACCGGAATGCTGCTGGCTACATCGCGTTCCGAAATATTTGAAAAGCAGCTGGTTGGACCAAGAATGAACCCTGCGGCATGGCATGAGCTGGCAACCAACCACAGCCCGAAATTCCTTGATAACGAAAATATAGGAAAGGCTAAGTTTCTTTCGGCTTACGTTCCGATACTAAGTTCGAATCGTGAGGCAATCGCCTACCTTAACCTACCCTACTTTACACGCCAGGAGGAACTACGCTCCGAGCTCTACTCCATTGTGGTGGCGATTGTCAACATTTACGCTCTCCTTACTCTTATAGCAATTTCCATTGCCATTATCATTTCGAGCCAGATAACACGTCCCCTACAGCTTATTCGAGAGCGTATAGGCAAAGTAAGCATTACAGGGAACAACCAAACCATTAACTACAGTAGCGATGATGAGGTTGGCCAGCTAATTGGAGAGTATAACCGCATGGTTAACGAGCTTACCCGCAGCGCCAATGAGCTGGCTAGGAACCAGCGTGAGAGTGCATGGCGCGAGATGGCCATGCAGGTTGCTCACGAGGTGAAAAACCCCTTAACTCCAATAAAGTTAAGCCTACAACATCTTGTGAAGGCCAAAAAGGATAACTTGCCCGACTGGGATGCCCGATTCGAGCGTTTTGCCCAATCACTTTTGGAGCAGATAGAATCTCTGGCGGTGATAGCAAGCGAGTTTTCCCTATTTGCCAAGCTTCCTTCTGCAAAAAGGGAGCCGGTAAAGCTGCTGGATATAATAAACGACACTGCCAACCTTTACAGGGGATATAGGAATGTTGCGCTCAACGTTATTAGCTACATGGAGGCTGAACCGCTGGTGCTGGCCGACAAGGAGCAGCTTATCAGGGTTTTTAACAACCTCATTAAAAACGCCATTCAGTCCATTGAGCGGGGTAAGGATGGAAAAGTTACCATAACCCTTGCCCCTGAAAATGATTTGTTGATAAGGGTTGATGTTACCGACAATGGGGTGGGAATTCCCGAAGAGGTGCTACCCAAGCTGTTCACACCTAATTTTACCACAAAGTCCGGGGGAACTGGTCTTGGCCTGGCCATTTCGCGGGAGATTGTATTGGGCTTTGGGGGAGAAATACTAGTCAAAACCCAAAAGGATTTAGGCACAACCTTTTCAGTTTTGATACCGTTTTTAAAGCATTAGCTTCTGTTTTTGAATTATCAGCTATGCGGATTGGCAGTTCCCTTTTTTAGAATAAACCTGTTGTAGGCCAGCAAGCCCAAAATTGTTGCCACGCCTATAAAGCTAAACATCAGCCAAAACATTGAGGGCCGACCCATTTCGTTCACTAGCTTAACATACGAATAAGCGCCTAGCACGCCCCCAATTCCACTGCCGATAACTCCATAGAGGAACGAGTAGCCCATGTAGAGTGCTTTCTTGTCATCGGGTGCAATTAGCCCGATGTAGGAGATAAACTTGGGTTGGGCAATCATCTCCCCGAGCGAAAAGACTATCATTCCTCCAATGAAAACCCAGGCATAATTTGACGTTGCAAGAACGGCCATGCCTATTGTTCCCATGGCAATCCCCACAATCATGGTAGGTAATGCCCGGGTGTTTTTTACAATGGCCGAAATAATCAGCTGCAGGGCAATTATGGTTCCGGCATTTACAACGGTTACATGTTCTGCATCGAAATGCCAATTGGGGTTGCTTACAAAAATGGCAAGCAATGAGTTTACGAAAGTATCAACTGGCGTCATGTCAACGTACTCTTTTAGAAACCAAAGAACCGAGTCAAACATCTGGAAGTAGAGAACCCAAAAGCCCGAGTAAACCACTATCATAAGGATAAACTTGTAGTCCTTTAAAACCAGCACCATTTCCTTGAATACCATTATCAGGCTTTTGTTACTCTTTGGTATGGTTGGCTCCTTATAAGCGAAGAGGTTGAGAAAGAGCAACCATCCCGTTCCCACGGCAGCCATTATGAAAATGTAGCTCCAGCCTATTGATTTAAGCAAAGGGACAAAAATCAGGGGAAAAAGGAATGCTCCCAGGTTGATGGCCCAATAGTATATTCCAAACCCCAACGACGAGTTCCGGCTGTCGGTTGATCGAGCTATGGTTCCTGAAATGATAGGCTTAAAAAACCCGGCTCCGGTAACCATTAGAATTAAGCTAAGGAAAACGGTAGCATAAGTATTGCTGAAGCTGGTAAGCAGGTAACCAAGACTCATCACTGCAAATGAAAAAAAGAGTATTTTCCTGTATCCAAACCTATCGGCAATGGCGCCCGAGATTATTGGCAGGATGTAGAGCAGGGGGGTAATAACGCTTTTAATGACTCCAACGCTTTCCTTGGTGAAACCAAGCCCTCCCTCGTTAACCCCAAGAACAAGGTAAACGGAAAGTATTGACATCACGCTGTAGTAGGAGCCCCGCTCAAAAAACTCCATGGTGATTACTGTCCAGAAATTGCGTGGGAATGAACGTAATCCTGATTTACTCATAAAATATGGTATTAAAGAAGAAAAATCGAAATGTTATGGGGGTGAAAGTAGTAAAAAAATAACTGGATAAGCTAATCGTATGGGCTTATTCCCGGATTTCAGGCATAAAAAAAAGGGACCCTCCTACGGGTCCCTCCACTGGTGTGTTTATAGACGAAACAAACTATAGAGCCTTTATAAATAGGATTAAAAATCAAATACAGGAGTTGTAAAGGGCTACTTCGCTTTTTCTGCCTTGGAAAGGGCCTGTTCTGCTTCCTTTAGGGTTGCTTCTGCTTCCTTTCGAGCATCCTTTGCCTTCTTCATGTTTTCTTCCCCCTTCTGAACCATCTTCTTTCCAGCTTCATACTTTTTTAAAGCTTCCTTGTAGCTCGCATTCCAGCCTTTCAGGTCTTCCTTATACTTGGTTTCTGAAGCTTTAATTTCCTCCTTGGCGCTATTTGCCTCGTCCTTATCCTTTGATCGAAGCTGTTTTTCAAGGGGTTTAAGCTCGGCAAAATGGGCCTTATCGAGTTGTTTCTTTTCAGCTTCAAGAGCTCTAACCTCAACCTCGGCCTCCTGGATGATGCTCTTACCCGCGCTAATCAGGCTGTCAGCAGAGTTGACCTTTGCATCGGCCTTATCGAGTTTTTCCTGGGCAATCTTGACTTTTTCCTCCAGCTTCTGGAGTTTTAAATCTTCCTGTGCAGATGCTGCAATGCAGGTTATTAAGAATACTGCAGCAGCCAAACAAGCGAGTAGTATTTTCTTCATAGGAGTAAAATTTTGCTAGTGTTCGGTAAATGTTTACCAGCTATAACTACGAAATTTTATGTTTAGAGTTTCGGTAAAAAACATTAAGGGCTACACCATGTTCGGGTAGCCCTGATGCTTACTTTCTTACAAATATAAAATCACCACCTTCGTCACCTGCATCCTTTATTTCTCCATATACCGGTGTTACCGGACTGCTGCTCATGACGACATTCTTTATGCTGGCAAAAATTTCCTCGGCAGTTACGTAGTTCTTGGTGTTTCCATCAAGTCGGGTAACCAGCTGTTCGAGGAACACGCTCCTGTCGGGAACTTCGGTAAGGTTTCCGCTGGTCATAGCCTTACGGCTGGGCGCATCAAAAGCTTCCTTGGTTGAGCTGGAACCCTCCTGAAACGCCTTGCGGCTATGGAAAATGCTACCACCAAAGCAGGCATCTGCAATAAGGAGGGTGTGTTTCGATTTTATAGCTGCAACGTAATCTTTTATTTGGCTGTTGGCCAGCCAGTTGGCCGTGCTATTCCCCTTTGAATCCGTGGGTATCCAGTAGCCAAAATCAGTTTCCTTGTCCCAGTATCCGTGTCCGGCGTAGAAAATTAGCAGGTTGTCATTCTTACCAATTCGCCTGGTGAGCATATCAAGGGCATTAATCATCTGCTCACGCGTTGGGTCTTTAAGGAAAACAACGTTGTTGGGATCGAAGGTGTAGCGGTTTACCAGCACGTTGTAAAGTTTAGTGGCATCACTAATAGGATTATCCAGGTCGGTAATGCTGTTGTCCTGGTAGTCGTTTGCGCCCATAATCAAGGCGTAGAACTTAGGTGCAGTCTTTGGTTGGTCAAAAACCAAGTCAAGTTCTTCGGTTTCTCCCTTGGCTACCTTTCCTGAAGGGGCTTTCCGTAGAACGAAAAATTTCTTTTCAACGGCATTCTGTCTGAGATCAACCGCGCGTATGGCAATTTCGTTGCGGCCAATTTCCAGGGGTATGCTAGCCTCGAAAATTCCGTTGGAGTCAACCTTTGCCTCAAAACCGTTAACCAGCACCTGGTAAATTCCGCTTTCATCCGATGCCTTGCCCTTTACGGTCATGCTGCTGTCGGTGGTGGCATACTCTTCACCTGAAGCCAATGATCTAAGCCGTCGGTCATCCATTCCAATGGATGACTGGGCATACGGACGACCCCGGGTGGCTTCCTTGCCGGCCAACGGAACATCTGCGGGGGAGGTAACCACAATTTCTGGAGGAATAGCATCGGCAATTTCAACCTTACGAATATCGAAACGTGCCGGTTGGGAGGTCAGCTGAAAGCTGTAATCCCGCTTAACCTTAAGGCCTGTGGTTGGGGCTGGCGATACGGGGAGGTCGCGGAACTGGAGCTTTCCAATCTTTAAGTCTATTCCATACTTTTCGTCGGTAATAAGCTCAACGCCCAGGTCGAGTCTCATAATCCTATCCATTTCGGCAGGAATGCGCTCAAAAACAAAACGCGATTTTACCGTTTCGCCCTGTTTGATTGTACGGGTTGGGGTTGAGTACCGCTCGTTGCCCTGTACCTCAGCAATGTTCCCTTTTTGGGCGTCGTACTTTTGCTTGTTGAAGTCGGTAATGGTAACAAGCCCATTGATAATTTTAAGGTCGCGGGTTGGTCCGTTGTTGGTAATTGAGAGTAGCAGCTCGATGTTACCATCCTTGGTGCGGTTCAGACTTTCAAGCGAGAAGTGCACCTGGTTGAAGTCGTCGGTCAGTGGTTTGGTGGTGCTGGTTTTTGCATCAAGCTTAAAAATTACTTCGGAGTTGAGCTCTTCCAAATCCTTAAGAACATCCCAAACCACAATGAGGTTTCTTCCACCGGGGACATTGCTACCGACGTTACCCTTGACACTTTTGGGCTGCTTGAAGGTTTTGCCCCCATCAACGGAGTAGTATGGGGTAATGTTAAATAGCTGACCAGGGGTTTCGCCGGAAATGGCGTACTCCAGGGTTATTTTTTCACCCAGCTGCTTTGGGACAATTTTGCTGAACTCCTGCGAGCGAGCCGGCGAGCAGAACATGAGAACTCCGGCTACGATAGCTCCCATGTAGAGGTTAAATTTTTTCATCACAACAGGTAGTTAATATGATACAATTTACTTTAAAAATTTTTAATCCGAAAGGTGAAAATCAAAGCTAAAAATTTGATTCGACTTCATTAAGCTGCAAATCAAGTTTTAGTGTATCATTAGCAAATTTAATGCCGTTTATGTTGAGCGAAGCCCTGAAGGAGGCAATCTCCCTGCTAAGGTTGGTAAGCTTGGTGCTGTACTGGTCGTCCATGCTTTTTAGTTTAATGCTGCTCTGCTGGGCGTTAAGGGTTAAATAGTTAACAAGTTGCCTCAGGTAGCTGCTCCAAAGGCCAGAGTAGGAAATAAAGGGGTGTTGCCGGGCGGAGTCCTGAGGAGATACATAAGAGTAGGGAAACATGGGGTAACCTACCTCTGCATTGTTCATGAAGGAACTGGTTAAAAATCTTTTGCCCTTTTCCCGGAAAAGGAAATGGGAGCTAGCTGCGGAGTCCTCTCCGAAGGTTGCATTGCAGAGAAGCTCATACTCTGCCTGTTCGTCAACTACGTCATCAAAGGTTGCCTCAACCAGGAATGCAGAGCCAACGCTTGTAAGCTTGTAAAGGCTATCATCCGAATGGTTCCCGGGGTTGTAGCTTAGCAATACCACATACTCGTTGTAACGGGTGAAATGGGTATCAACTACCTCAAACATGGCGTTACTAACCGTGGCCAACGATGAAATTTTGAAGTATGTATCGAACCGTTGGCGAAGATTGGTGTACCTGCCCACCTCGTTGGCCGATGAGTATATATCCCTGTAGTACTGAACCCTGGCGTTGTAATTTAACAGTGCCATTGATTTTGCCCTGAGGTAAGCCTGCTCTCTTGCTTTCTCCATTGGCATGTCGGGATCGGATATTCCCAAACCCGCAGCTCCTTGGTACAGAACAGGAGGGCTAAAAAACCATCCGGGAAGGGTGTCGGGGTAGTAGCTAAGGGTGCTGATATTTTTAAATGCACAATTTGAAGTGTCCTTAACCTTCTGCGTGGTGTCCTGAATGAATAATCCCTCAAACTTATTCCAGTCCTGGGCAAGAATACTCCTTCCTGAAAATGGAATTACCATGTTGAAAATCAGCACCAGGCTGCTTGATAGGTAAAATTTAACCATACTCCACTATAGGTTTTAAATAAAACACAGAAATCTAGCCCTAAAAATTAAGTATTTAAGATAATTTTTTACCTAAAAGGTGTTTTGTTCCGTGAACCATCAATTTACATTGATATATCCGAATTGCTTTCTGCTCCATTTTGCCATTCATTTTGAAGTGCTGTGCCAGTGACTTTTGTGCACTGCTCTTTTGATATGGAGGATGCGACATTTGGTCAAAACAAGCATACATAAGCTGTTAACAATAGAATTTACTGTCCTTAGGTATAGAAAGAAATTTAGCCGAATTATTGGAATTGGTACCCCAACTCTCCTTATTTTTTTATTAATTGCGTTCAAAATTATGGTGTTGCTGGTTAAGCTAAACGATCATGATTTCCATTTGCATTCCGGTATATAATTTTGATGTAACCGAGCTGGTTGATGAGCTGCTCCGACAGGCAAACCATCTCAACTACCCGGTGGAAGTGTTAATTTTCGACGACCATTCGCAGCAGTACTTCCGCCGGCAGAATTCACTGCTGGCCTCTCGTAGCAAAACCAGCTATTTGGAATTCGATTTCAACATAGGCAGGTCGAAAATAAGGAATCGGTTGGCGGACTTCGCCCACGGAGACTGGCTGTTATTTCTCGATTGCGATGTTATGGTTGATAGCCCCGATTACCTAAAAACCTATATTGATAACCTTGGCAGGGCAAAGGTTCTTTGTGGTGGTCGGGAGTATGGCCCCAAGCCATTCAGACCGGAACTTCTTCTACGGTGGAAGTATGGCGTCAGCAGGGAGTGCAAATCGGCCTTTGTTCGGCAAACCGATCCGTACAGCTCATTTATTAGCGGAAATTTTGTAATATCAGCTGATATTTTTAACGCCATAAGGTTCAACGAGGCGTTGTCGGGCTACGGACATGAGGACACGCTGCTGGGCATTGAGCTCAAAAGGCATAACATTGAAATTCTTCATCTCGATAACGCTGCTCGGCACCTGGGGCTCGATCCATGCGGCGAGTTTATCAGCAAAACGGAACAGGGAATAGTTAACCTGGTTAGGATACTTAATATTTCAGCAGGGAACCGTAGGGAAATTGAAAAATCCATAAAGCTGCTCAGGATATTTAGGTTTTTGCGCCACATAGGCATGCTTTACCCATTAAGATGGGTTTTTAAGGTGCTCACACCCTACATCCGCAGGCAGCTGTGCAGCAGCAACCCCAACATTCAGCTGTTTGACCTTTACAAGCTATCGCTGCTATCCAAAATTTACAGGCCGCATTGGCGGCAGGTTTCCTAGATATTCCTTCTTCGGCTATCCCTATAACTCCGCAAGGCTTACTTTGCTCTGAAGTAGATTTGCAGGGGAACACCGGTGAAATCAAACTGTTCGCGAAGCCTGTTTTCTATAAATCGCTTGTAGGGTTCGCGGATGTACTGGGGAAGGTTACAAAAGAATACAAAAGCTGGAGTTGGCGTAGGCAGCTGGGTAACATACTTTATTTTGATGTACTTGCCCTTGTAGGTCGGTGGCTGCTGAATGTCGAGAGTTGCCTGAAGGAATTCGTTAAGTTTTGAAGTTGGAATGCGCTGTTTACGATTTTTATAAACATTTGATGCCGTTTCGAGCACCTTAAGTATTCTTTGTTTGGTGAGGGCTGAGGCAAAAACAATGGGGACGTCCTGGAACGGGGCTATCCGCTCTTTAATTAGCTTGGTGTACCGATCTGTTGTTTTGGTGTCCTTTTCCACCAGGTCCCATTTGTTCACCACAATCACCAAACCCTTGCGGTTCTTCTGAATGAGGTTGAATATGAACAGGTCTTGATTTTCCATACCCTGAGTGGCGTCAACCAGGAGCAGGCAAACATCGGAGTTTTCAATTGCCCTGATGGATCGAACAACCGAGTAGAACTCCAGGTTTTCCTCAACCTTCGTCCGTCGGCGCAGTCCTGCCGTGTCAACAATAGTGAAGTTATAGCCAAACTTGTTGTAGGTAGTATCGATGGCATCGCGGGTGGTGCCGGCAACAGGGGTAACAATGTTTCTTTCCTCGCCAACCAAGGAGTTAATAAGCGAAGATTTGCCCACATTTGGCCGACCAACAACTGCTATTCGCGGTATTTCCAACTCCTGAACCTCCTCATGAACCGGAGAAAAACTTTTTACCACCTCGTCGAGCAAATCACCTGTTCCGGCGCCATTGATTGCCGAAACGCACATGGGGGTCCCCAGCCCAAGTCTGTAAAACTCGTTGGCATCATACCTCAACAGGTTATTGTCAACCTTGTTGACAACCAGGTGAACGGTTTTTGAAGAACGACGGAGAATGTCGGCAACAGCGGTATCCATGCTGGTTATTCCATCGCGCACATCAACCAGAAACAGAATTACATCGGCCTCCTCGATGGCCAATATCACCTGCTTGCGAATTTCCTCCTCAAAAACATCATCGGAGTTAACCACGTAACCTCCTGTGTCGATTATCGAAAATTCTACCCCATTCCAATCCGACTTGCCGTAAATCCTGTCGCGGGTTACGCCCGACACCTGGTCAACAATTGCATGCCTGGAGCCCACCATACGGTTAAAAAAGGTTGACTTGCCCACGTTCGGGCGACCAACTATGGCTACTATATTTCCCACTGAACGTTCAATTTTACGTTAATTATGTTTTGGTTTAGCAAAACTTCTTATCTGCAGGGTGAGTTAAGGTTCGGGAAAGCTTGTTATGATGGGTAAAACCTAGCTATAAGGGATAGCCAAATCTTTTCAGCTTGCTCGTATCGTTGCGCCAGTTCTCGTTTACCTTGACAAACAACTCAAGGTAAACCTTTTTTCCTAGGAAAGCCTCCAGCTCCAGCCTTGCCTCGGTTCCAACCTTTTTGAGCATGTTTCCCTGATGACCGATAAGTATTGATTTTTGTGACTCGCGTTCCACGTATATAATGGCCTTAATACGGTCAATGGTATCGCTCTCGGTGTACTGCTCAATTTCCACCTCAACGGAGTAGGGAATTTCTTTGCGGTAGTTGTTAAGAATTTTTTCCCTGATAATCTCTGAGGCGAAGAACCTTAAGGTTTTGTCGGTGAGGGTATCCTTTGGAAAGAATTCGGGACCTTCGGGCAACCTGTCGAGAATGAAGTCCACCAGCGAGTTGAGGTTAAAGCCATGCAGGGCGGATATGGGGATGACGGTGGCGTTGGGCATCATGGTGCTCCAGAGGTTGAAAAGCTCCTGAACCTTTTCCTGGGTAGTAAGGTCAACCTTGTTGATTGCAAGGACAATCGGTTTGCCAAGTTGCTGCAGCTTGTTCAAAAACTCCTGATTCTTATTCGGAGTTTCAACGGTATCGGTTACGTAGAGAATGATATCGGCATCCTCAAGGGCTGTTTCCACGAATTTCATCATGGCCTGCTGAAGCTTGTAGGCAGGTTTTAGTATTCCTGGGGTATCGGAATAAACAATCTGAAAGTCTTCGCCGTTAACAATTCCCATCAACCTATGCCTGGTTGTTTGGGCTTTACTAGTAATAATGGATAGCTTCTCACCCACAAGCGCATTCATCAGGGTTGATTTTCCGACATTTGGATTGCCAATAATATTTACAAAGCCCGACTTGTGTGTCATGAGCAATTCCTGATTTTATGAGTGTTTTGGCTCACGTTAACGTGTAAGGTAGTAAAGGCTACTTTTCTGAACAGGAGGGGGGTTAGAACCTCCCCATTTTCAGCATGTTAACTTCCTTTGGCGTAAGGAAACGCCATTTACCGCGTGGTAGATTCTTTTTGGTAAGGCCGGCAAAGTAAACCCTGTCCAGCTTAACTACCCCGTAGCCCAAAGCGTCGAACATGCGCCGAACAACCCGGTTCTGTCCGCTGTGAATTTCAACTCCTAGCTCGGTGCCATCGCCTCCCTCAACGTAGTCAACGGCGTCAACCTTTACCACTTCACCGTCAATTTCAATGCCTTCGGTTAGTTTTTGAAAATCGTTGGGGTTAAACTTACGGTCGAGGCCAACCTGGTACACCTTTTTCTTTTTAAAGCTTGGGTGGGTGAGTTGTGCGGTAAGTTCGCCATCGTTGGTTAGCAGGAGTACGCCGGTGCTGTTCCTGTCGAGACGTCCAACCGGGTAAACCCTTTGAGGACAGGCTCCTTCAATAAGCTCCATTACCGTACGCTTGGCGTGTGGGTCATCCATTGTGGTGATGTAATCTTTGGGTTTGTTGAGCAGGATGTACACCATGCGCTCCGATTTCAGAACCTTACCCTTAAAGCAAATCTCATCGGTTAGGTTCACCTTGGTGCCCAGCTCGGTTACCACCTTGCCGTTAACGGTAACCTGTCCGTTTTGAATGTAAACATCGGCTTCCCGTCGGCTGCATAATCCCGAAATGGCAATATAGCGGTTAAGCCTGATGGGGCCAGTAGGATTGGTGGAAATTTCGCCGGAATTATCTTTTTGGGGGCTTCTCTCCCTAAAGGTATTAAGATTTTTACGTTCTATGTGCTTGCGCTCATCTCCGTAGCTGCCTTGAAATGTTCTTGAACGGTAGCTTTGAGCAGGATTGCTATCGAAATCCCTGTTGTAGCTGGAGCCCTGCCTTTCCCTCCTATCGGATGAAAAGTTACGGCTGTTGGTTCTGAAGTTTTTGGGGTGGGAGAAGTGTCCGTCAGAAAATTCGTGCCTGTTACCCTCGAAATGTTTAGGTTTATCATCGTGGTAGCGGTCTGAACTCCTGAATGGCTTATGAACATCAGGACGGCTATCCTCGTATGGTTTTCTGCTAAAGCGAGTTGAGGGATCGGTTTCAGAGTATTTACCAGATCGCGGGGTGTAGCGATTAGGTTGCTCCTCGCCAACATGGTCGTCGTATCTCGGCCGATGTGGCCGTGATGGAAAATCCCCAGCAGGTGCTGCGATTGGTTTTAGCTTTCTGCGTTGTTGGGTTGGTTCTTCGTTCTGCTGCTCGGAGTGCTGCCCGGAGTTGTCGTAATCATCCCTGAACTTTTTGGGTTCGCCCTCGGATGATGGGGTGCTGTTTTCATTTTCCGTTTCCGGAGTGGCTTTTCTTGATGTCAAAGTCCTTGGCCGGTAAACCCTGGTGGGTTCTTCCTGGGAGTTAGTCCGCTTCTCGCGTTTAACATCCCTGTTAAAACTTGATTTTTCCATTTTACTATTTACTGTTACACCTGAAAGGTTAACTCTTTAACCTTGCGTTGTTTGCATCCAACTAGTTTTCAAGTTGATGAATGCCTGTTTCTCAAAAATTTGAGGTTGCAAATGTATAAAAATAATTATTACAAAGGAAATTTATTCCAAAAAAATAAATGAATGGTAGTACAGCTGGAAACCGGTTTAGGAAAAGTTGAGTAGCCATGCTATTTGTTGTTAGGTTTGCTGTACCTATGCAAGCATTGAACTTATAAGCAAGTTTTCTAAATATGCCGGCTTAATTACGCGAAAAATGCTTGTTACAGGCTGCCTTGATTTGGGTCCAAATGCAACTAATCATGACGTTAACCAAATGCTTACCAACATTTATAGTGGTAGAGTTTGAAGGCAGACACTTAAATGTACATTTATCCATAACTTGGAGAGGTTTAACGCTTAATGTTGGCGTATATAGACGGTAAGCGCTTGAATAGCAACATTGAAGGAATTTGTACTGTGGATAAAGTTGCCGTTTACTTGAAGATGCCTGTTGGCCAATGTTCAAGTTATTGATATGGAAAATTTGCTATGTTGCAGGTACTTTTATTTATCCCGAAAAATTGTCTGGTACTTGGACAAATGGATGCAGGTTTTT
>DCDD01000080.1 GCA_002316235.1 Bacteroidales bacterium UBA1064 | reverse complement strand
TGCAACGCCGACGAGGGCGACCCAGGTGCTTTTATGGATCGTTCTGTCCTAGAGGGCGACCCACACTCAGTCCTAGAAGCAATGGCAATTTGCGGTTATAGTATTGGTGCTTCAAAAGGGCTCATTTATATTCGGGCGGAGTACCCATTGGCTATTAAACGGCTAAAGGTCGCCATTGATCAGGCTCATGAGTACGGCTTGCTCGGCAACGACATCATGGGAACAGGCTTTAATTTTGATATTGAGCTTCGCTATGGTGCCGGTGCTTTTGTATGCGGTGAGGAAACTGCTCTTATTCATTCCATGGAGGGTCTTAGGGGCGAGCCAACCAATAAACCACCATTCCCCGCTGAAAGCGGATACCTTGGGAAGCCTACCAACGTTAACAACGTGGAAACGTTTGCCAACGTAGCTCCAATCATTTTGAAGGGAGCCGAATGGTACTCCTCGATTGGGACTGAAAAATCAAAAGGAACAAAGGTTTTTGCGCTAGCAGGGAAAATTAACAATGTAGGGTTAATTGAGGTGCCCATGGGAACTACCCTACGAGAAATTATATTTGAAATTGGAGGGGGCATAAGGAACGGTAAAAAGTTTAAGGCAGTTCAAACAGGCGGTCCTTCGGGCGGATGCCTTACGGAAAAGCACCTGGATATTCCCATAGACTTTGACAACCTGGTTGCAGCTGGCTCAATGATGGGCTCGGGCGGGATGATTGTTATGGATGAGGACGACTGCATGGTTTCTGTGGCCAAGTTTTACCTTGACTTTACAGTTGATGAGAGCTGCGGAAAATGCACTCCATGTCGTGTAGGAAACAAACGACTTTCGGAGTTGCTTGGTAAAATTACTGATGGCAACGGGGAGCTTGAAGATCTTGAGCGTTTGCGCAACCTTTCAAATGTTATCAAGGATACTGCGCTTTGCGGCTTAGGTCAAACTTCACCCAACCCGGTACTTTCAACCCTTGATAATTTTTACGACGAGTACCTTTCACACGTAGTTGATAAGAAATGCAAAGCCGGGCGGTGCAAATCGCTTATGCAGTATGTTATTGATCCTGAGGCATGTGTTGGTTGCACGGCCTGCGCACGCAACTGTCCCGTTAATGCCATAAGCGGTGAGAGAAAAAAACCACACGAGATTAACACTGCCATCTGCATTAAATGTGGAGCATGTATTGAAAAATGTAAATTCGATGCTATTAGCATTAAATAACAGGCTGAACAATGGAAACAGTAAAACTTACAATAGATAGCAAGCAGGTTGAAGTACCTAAAGGTACTACGATATACAAAGCCGCAAAAAGCATGGGAATCGATATCCCGGTGCTTTGCTACATGGATCTTCATGACCTGGGTGTTGAGAATAAACCTGCAGGTTGTAGAATTTGCGTAGTTGAAATTGCTGGTCGTCGTAATCTGGCTCCCAGCTGTTCAACCGTTTGCATGGAGGGCATGGAGGTTAAGACCCATACAACGCGGGTGATAAATGCCCGCCGGACGGTTATGGAGCTGCTACTTTCCGATCATCCAAAGGATTGCCTTACATGTCCTAAAAGTGGTAGGTGTGACCTTCAGGATATGTCTGTTAGGTTGGGTATTCGTGAAATACCCGGACAGGAATTTGCCGCCATGTCAACCTACAAAAAAGATTTTTCGCCCTCAATTATCCGCGATGTTGATAAGTGCATCATGTGCCGTAGGTGCGAGACCATGTGCAACCAGGTGCAAACAGTTGGTGCACTAAGCGCCGTGAATAGGGGTTTTATGGCTGTTGTGGCCCCTGCTTTTGAGCAGGATCTGGTAAAATCGCCCTGTACATATTGCGGCCAATGCGTTGCTGTGTGCCCTACTGGCGCTTTAACCGAGGTTGACCACACTGCCAAGGTAATAAGGGCGCTTGCCGATCCCACCAAAACCGTTATGGTTCAAACAGCCCCTGCAGTTAGAGCTGCTCTTGGCGAGGAGTTTGGCCTGGAGCCAGGAACTCTTGTTACGGGAAAAATGGTGTCGGCACTTCGAAAAATTGGGTTCAACTATATTTTTGATACTGATTTTGCGGCCGATTTGACCATAATGGAGGAGGGAACCGAGCTTCTCGACAGGTTAACCCGCCACCTCAATGGCGATAAGAGCGTTAAGCTTCCTATTCTTACCAGCTGCTGCCCCGCATGGGTAAACTTCTTTGAGCATAACTACACCGATATGCTCGATGTTCCCTCAAGCGCAAAATCGCCCCAGCAAATGTTTGGAGCTATAGCCAAATCGTACTTTGCTGAAAAACTTGGCAAGAAACGTGAGGATTTGGTGGTTGTATCGGTGATGCCCTGCCTGGCAAAGAAGTATGAATGCCAGCGTGATGAGTTTAAGCATGAGGGCAACCCTGACGTTGACCTATCGCTGTCAACCCGCGAGCTGGCCAACCTTATCAAGCAGTTCAACATCAACTTTATGGAGCTGCCCGATGAGGATTTCGATCGACCACTGGGCGAATCAACGGGAGCCGCAGTGATATTTGGCGCAACCGGTGGCGTAATTGAGGCTGCTGTTCGTACCGCTTATGAGCTGCATACCAAGAAAGCACTTCCCAGGGTTGACTTTACCGAGCTTCGCGGTATGGATGGCATAAGGACTGCAACAATTGATTTTGATGGGCTTCCGATAAAGATTGGAATTGCGCATGGGCTGGGTAACGCCCGCAAGCTGCTTGACCAAGTTCGTTCAGGACAGGCTGATTTCCATGCCATTGAAATTATGGCATGCCCTGGAGGCTGCATAGGTGGAGGTGGACAACCTCTACACCATGGCGACTCATCAATTATCAAGGCTCGTATGGCAGCAATTTACAGGGAGGATGCCGGTAAATCAATCCGAAAATCGCATGAAAATCCCTACATCATACAGCTTTACGAGGAGTTTTTGGGTAAACCTATGAGTGAGAAATCACACCATCTACTTCATACCCAATACTTTGATAAAGGTAAAAAGGATATTTATATTAAATAGGGAGGAAGAAACCCATGTCGCACATTAAAGTAGAACTTAAGCCCGATCAGGTGGCTAAAATAAAGGAAATCTGCAAATCCTTTGGGAATAATCCCGGTGAGCTTATCAACGTACTCCATCAAACTCAGGGCACATTTGGCTACCTTCCGGCGGAAGTTCAGGAAGTTGTTGCTGCAGAGCTAAATATTCCGGTTGCCAAGGTTTACGGAGTAGTTACATTCTACTCGTTTTTCACCATGATTCCCAAGGGTAAGCACCCGATTAGTGTTTGTACCGGCACAGCCTGCTATGTTCGTGGAGCCGAAAAGGTTCTGGACGAAATGAAGCGCATACTAAACGTCAAAGTGGGCGAAACAACTCCTGATGGAAAATTTTCGTTGAACTGCCTGCGTTGCGTTGGGGCATGCGGGCTAGCTCCTGTTGTCCTTATAGGTGAAAAGGTTTACGGAAGAGTTTCCCCCGATGGGGTAAAGGACATTCTTAAGGAGTACGAAGACTAGTTCAAATTTCAATTATCTTTCATAGCTTTAGGTTTAGGTTGGTTGAAAAGAAGGGGAAAGCCATTTAAATTGGCACTCCTTCTTTTTTTGTTACTTCACATATTCAATAAAAATTCCCAGGGAAACACCAAAATTCAGGTTGATGCTTTCCGCATAATATGCCTAATTGTATCTTCGGAAATGCTGGGTGTGAGTTTTTCCATTGCAGCCAAAAGACTTTTTAGGGCAAAAGACTCCTGTATTGGCGGAAGGGAATGCTTTACTGATTTCTTTGCATGTTTTGATAAGCCAGAGGTATTGTTGGCTAATTGGGTAAAGCTATTTGTCATAGGCAGGAAACAATTTTATCTAATAACGGCAACCAGCCACTATTATTACACGAAGTAGAGGATAAATTGAGACCCCTATTTCCCCTTGATGGAAGAGAAGGAGGAAGCAAGGATAAAGGGTAAAAAAATTCAAAATTCAAAATTCAAGAACTTGTCCGACTACCGGTGGATTCAAGATTTCAGATTCCTGAACTTGTCCGCCTACCGGCGGAACTTGTCCGGCTCCTAACGGATTCTTGAAACTTATCCCGCCCCTTCAGGGCTTCACATATCATACTGCC
>DCDD01000183.1 GCA_002316235.1 Bacteroidales bacterium UBA1064 | reverse complement strand
TGAAACGGATAATCGGTGCTAAGCTTCTCCTGCCATAGTGGTATATTGGGAATCATTGTGGTAAGGGTTTTCAGGTTGAAAGGTATCCATGATTTAAGTCCCGATTGATGCCTGAGCAGGTCGGATAGCCTTATTGCTGACTTGTCGGGGAATTCCTTTAAATCGAGGTAGGCTCCGAGGTTATTATCAAGTTCAAGTGCCTGCTCGTCGTAGAGCCTCATGACCGATGGAACTGTTGCCACCACCTTGGTTACCGATGCCACATCGTAGAGCATACGAACATCAACCGAATCGCTGGAAAGATAGGTGGGCTTTCCAAAACTTTTATGGTAGAACACCACGCCATCCTTAGCTGCCAGAATTTGCATTCCCGGGGCAACAGCAAGCTCGATAGCTGAATTGGCCAAGGAGTCAACCTCCTTAAGCAGCAGTGAGTTTATGCCTACCTCCTCAGGCAAGGCGTAACCTAAGCGAATGGGGTTGATAGTTGTTACTCCATATCCGGCAGGATACCAGGCACTTGCGGTAACAGGCAGCCTCCCAGTAGCAAACCGGCCTCCAAAAATCAACTGGGCTGAAAGATTCTGAGCATCAAACGAGTTGTCATACGAAACAATAATGGCACGAAATGATTCGGGATTATAGAATTTTGAAATGGCATATGGGCTTCCAAATATGTCGAGGACAACTGCCCTGCTGAAGGCCAAATCGAAGAGAAAATTAGCAGCCTGGTTAGTTACTCCGTAGTTCATAGAAAATCGGCTATCAGTAGCATGGTAGCCGGCTATTACCAGGTTGTATGGCTCGAGTATGTTCAGCAGCGAATCGAACTCTTCGGCAGGCGAAGAAGGATCGATACTAAAGGTATGAATTGCGGTGTAAAGCTCCAGCTGTTCCCTAAATGCATCACCCCGGTTACACCCTATCTCCAGGTAGGCAATCCTGAGCGTATCGAGCCTTTTTACAGGGATAAAGCTATTGTTATTATGAACCACTGTTAGCGCAAGGCTTATGATTTTCCTACGTATAACCTCCGAGGACACCCTGTTGAGATCGCTGTAAAGATTTAGTACCTCAATGGGTTTGTAGCTGCTAAGTCCCGCAGCGTACTTTGCCATAAGGACTTTTCGGCATTTGATGTTGATGACTTCCTCGGGTATCTGTCCTCTACGCACCATCTTCTCAATTTTATCAATTGACCGGCTCACCTCGGATGGAAAAAGCAGCACATCGTTACCTGCCAGCAGAGCTTTCAGGTTAATATCCTCAGGGCTAAAGTAATCGGCTACCCCCTTCATGTTCAGGGCGTCGGTGAAGATCAGCCCCTTAAATCCCATTTCGGAAATAAGGTTACCGGAAATAATGGCAGGTGATAGGCTGGAGGCCAGTAAGGTGTCATTCTCCATAGCGGGTACCCTTAGGTGCCCAACCATAATGCTTTGTACTCCGTAGCTGATAAGCTGTTTGAATGGGTAAAGTTCAACTGAGTCGAGCTGCTGCTTGCTGTGAGGAACCTTTGGCAGGGAAAAGTGTGAATCTTCAAAGGTATCTCCATGCCCAGGGAAATGCTTGGCACATGCCATAACCCCATTATCCTGTAATCCGGACACGTAGGCTTTGCCATAGCGGCTAACCAGGTTAACGTTTTCTCCAAACGAACGGGTATTGATAACCGGATTTTGTGGATTGCTGTTGATATCAACAACCGGTGCAAAGTTGATGTGAACACCCATTCGTTTCAGCTGCCGGGCAATATCGGCAGCCATTTCGTAAACCAAAGCGGAATCCTGAGCAGCCCCAAGCATCATCTGGCGGGGATAGGAGAAGGTGCTATCGAGCCGCATGCCAAGCCCCCATTCAGCATCCATGCCCACAAGTAGCGGCACCTCGGCTAATGACTGGTAGTAGTTGGTAAGATTGGCCTGCCTTACCGGCCCTCCCTGAAAAAAAATCAACCCGCCAACTCCATCCTTCCTAACCAAATCGGCAATTTCCCTAACATGCATGTCGTCGCGGTTGGAGTATGCAGCCACCATAAATAGCTGGCCTATTCGCTCCCTCAGCGTAAGCGATGACAAAACCGAATCAGCCCATGTCTCCTGTATTTTTTTTTCTGCAGACCCATTGCCTGAATGGCAATTTTTCAAACCAACGGCATTACTACTGCTCGGCAATGCCAACGCTGCGGTTGCTGCTAAAAGAAAATAACCGATATGCCTCATCACCTAGTATTTATGATGCAACAAAAGTAGCAGGTTTTACGTCATTTTCACAGGGACAAGCAGTGCATGAAAACATTTTGCTTTAGGGTTTTGAAATCTGCAAAAATTTTAGGTACTTGTAAAGTAATTCCTGCTGAGAGATTTACATTTCTAAATTTAAAGGTTTCGCACTGCCCGACGTTAGTTAGTCATACTATCAAGGTTTTGAGATGAGCTGATTAAACCAAACAATCATTCCCCTATCGAACATGAGTAATTACAGGAACACAACCATAACTTCAACTAAAATAATTTCAAGATGAAAAAAGTTTGCAGCATGATGCTTCTTTTGGGTTTGCTGTCCGTTGGATTAGCAGGTGCCCAGGAGGCCAGGTTAATGCGTTTTCCGGCAGTCCACGGAAATCAGGTGGTGTTCACCTATGCGGGTGATTTATATACTGTGCCACTCAATGGCGGTGTGGCTCGCAAGCTAACCAGCCACATTGGCTACGAGATGTTTGCACGTTTCTCGCCCGATGGAAAAACAATTGCTTTCACCGGGCAGTACGATGGTAACACCGAGGTATTTACCATTCCTGCCGAAGGTGGAACACCTAAAAGGCTTACTTATACGGCAACCCTTTCGCGTGATGACATTTCAGACCGTATGGGCCCCAACAACATCGTAATGACATGGACACCCGACGGTAAAAACATTGTGTACCGTTCCCGAAAACAATCCTACAACGATTTTGTCGGTTCGCTATTCATGGTTCCCATTGATGGCGGTTTGTCCAGTGAGCTACCCCTCACCGGAGGGGGATTCTGCTCCTACTCGCCCGACGGAAAACAACTTGCCTTTAACTGGGTTTTTCGCGAATTCCGAACATGGAAGTACTACAAAGGTGGAATGGCCGACGATATCCGAATTTTTGATTTCGATACCAAGCAAATCACCAACATCACCAACACCAACACCCAGGAGATTTTCCCCATGTGGATTGGCGGTAAAATTTTCTTCCTCTCCGACAGGGACAGAACCATGAACCTGTTCTGCTACGACCTCAAAACCCAAGAGACCAAAAAGGTAACCAACTTTACCGACTACGATATCAAATTTCCGTCATTCTCAGGCAACACCATCGTTTTTGAAAAGGGGGGATACCTTTACTCCCTTGATGCCAGTTCCCTGGCAGCCAATAAGATTGACGTGACTATTGCCGACGATCAGCTTTACAGCCGCAGCGAGCTGGTGGATGCCGGCAAGAGCATTCGCAGCATGGATTTGTCGCCAAACGGCGAGCGCGTGGTATTCTCGGCCAGAGGTGATGTGTTCACACTTCCCGCCGAGAGCGGAATAACCCGCAACCTTACTCAAAGCTCCGACGCCCACGACCGCAATGCAGCTTGGTCGCCCGACGGAAAGTATATTGCCTACATCTCCGATAAAAGCGGTGAGTACGAAATCTATCTCCAGGCACAGGATGGAGCCTCGGCTCCGGTGCAGCTTACAACCAACACCAATAACTACATATTCAACATTGAGTGGTCGCCCGATAGCAAAAAAATTCTTTTCACCGACAGGCTCTCAAGGTTGCAGTGCGTTGATGTTGAAACCAAGGCAGTTAGCCAACTTGCTAAGGGGAAATATGGCTCAATATACAGCTACTCGTGGTCGCCCGACAGCAAATGGGTAGCCTACTCCACCGAGGATGAAAATCGCTTCAGCGTGGTGTTCCTCTATAACACCGAAACGGCTTCAACCTACAACGTTACGGGCAACTGGTACACCTCAACCAATCCTGTCTTCTCCAACGATGGGCTTTACCTCCTTTTTGTTTCGGACAGGGACTTCAACCCAATATATAGCTCCACGGAATGGAACCACGCCTACACCGACATGAGCAAAATTTTCATGGTCATGCTCTCAAAGAACACACCCTCACCCTTTGCTCCCGAAAACAACGAGGTGAAGATTGAGCCAAAACCGGTTACCGATGCAAAGAAAAAAAATGCCGACGATAAAAAGGCTACCGAAGCGCAACCCACGGTAAAACCTGTTCAAATTGATATAGACGGGATAGTTGACCGAACCGTATCACTCCCTATTGATGCTGCAAACTACAGAGTTGCCGCATGTATTGACGGGAAGGTTTACTACAGCTACTACGGTTCGGGCAGGGGTTCGCAGGTGGCGAGGGTATATGACTTAAAGAAGAAAACCGAAACCGACCTGGGCGAATCGCTTCAGTTTGCCATATCGGCCAATGGAAAAAAGATGCTGGTATCCAAGGCCGGAAAGTACAGCGTTATCGATTTACCCTCTTCGAAGGTGAATATGGAGAAAACCATAAGCCTCAACAGCATGAAGGTGTGGGTTGACTACCGTCAGGAGTGGAAGCAGATTTTCGACGAGAGCTGGCGTCAGATGCGCGATTTCTTCTACGTTGAAAACATGCACGGGCTGGATTGGAAAGCCATACACGATAAGTATGCCGTGCTGGTTCCATATGTAAACCATCGCAACGACTTAACCTACATCATTGGCGAGATGATTGGGGAGCTGAGCATTGGCCATGCCTATGTAAATAGCGGGGTAAAACCTGAGCCCGAGCGCACCAATACCGGGTTGCTTGGCGCCAAAGTGAGCAAGGATGCCAGCGGGTACTTCAAAATAGATAGAATTCTTGAGGGTGCCAGCTGGGACAAGTCCCTTCGTTCGCCCCTGGCCGATATCGGCGTTAATGTTAAAACAGGCGACTACATTCTGGCAGTTGACGGAGCCGACCTGAAGAATACCCCCGACATCTACGCAAAACTGATTGACAAGGCCGATAAAACGGTTGAGCTGACGGTGAACAGCAAACCCGAGTTGAACGGAAGCCGGAAGGTGTTGGTTGTTCCCGTGGCAAACGAGGCCAACCTGTACTACTACAGCTGGGTTCAGAACAATATTCGCAAGGTATCCGAGGCCACCAATGGCCAGGTTGGCTACATCCACATTCCCGACATGGGCGTTGAGGGGCTTAACGAGTTTGTAAAGTACTTCTACCCCCAGCTAACCAAGAAAGCGCTGATTATTGACGACAGGGGTAACGGCGGAGGTAATGTTTCGCCCATGATTCTTGAACGTCTTAGCCGTGTTGCCTACCGGCAAACCATGCGGCGGGGTATAAGCTACGCCTCGCCCATCCCATCCGAAACACATGTTGGGCCTAAGGTGCTGCTCATCGACCGCTACTCAGCTTCCGATGGCGATTTATTCCCATACGGATTTAAAAAGCTGAAACTCGGCCCGGTTATTGGGGTTCGAACCTGGGGTGGAGTTGTTGGTATTTCCGGCTCACTTCCATTTGTTGACGGCGCCGACCTGCGTAAACCGGAATTTGCAAGCTTTAGCAGCGATGCTAGCGAGTGGATTATCGAGGGACATGGTGTTGACCCCGATATTGTGGTTGACAACGACCCCTACCAGGAGTACATGGGCGTTGATACCCAGCTGAATAAGGCCATTGAGGTTGCACTTGATAAGTTGAAGGACTTTAAGGAGCTGCCACCAATTCCACCAGCACCCGATAAATCGAAGTAGCCGGAACAACAAGATACAAAACTACAGAGCGGCCATGGCTTAACATGAGCCGCTTTGTTTTTTAACTACTATCAACTTCCAGCATGGCTATAACCTTCTATTTATCAACCTACTAGCATAAACGAGTAAATTATTTTCATTTTTTTATGCATAGTTGTCCCAAAGAACCTAAATTTAAAGGCTATTTTTTCTAAGACGTCATTATTTTTCTAAAAAACAAATTTGCTTTTTAACATACTCAAGCCATGATAAATAAGCAGTCCCTGATAGACCGTTTTTTAAGGTACGTAGCTATTGATACGCAAAGCGACGATACGGTATCCGATCGGTTTCCAAGCACTGAAAAACAGCTGGTTCTATCAAATTTGCTGGTGAAGGAGTTAAAGGAGCTGGGCGTATCCGATGCGACAATCGACGAGTTTGGCTACGTTATGGGCACCATTCCTGCCAATTCAACAAAGAAAGTTCCTGTTATAGGCTTTCTGGCACATGTTGATACCTCGCCCGATATGCCCGGGAAAAATGTCAAGCCACGCTTTGTTGAGAGCTACGATGGCTCCGACATTACCCTGAATGCAGAAAAGGGGGTTATTCTATCGGCCAGGGAGTTCCCCGAGCTCAAGGAGTATACTGGGCAAACACTTATAGTTACCGATGGCACAACCCTGCTTGGAGCCGACGATAAGGCCGGAATAGCTGAAATCATGACGGCCGTTGAGTACATCACCGGCAATCCAACTTTACGACATGGTAAAATTCGTATTGGCTTCACGGTTGACGAGGAGGTTGGTCGGGGGGTTGACCACTTCGATGTGAAACGTTTCGGCGCCGACTATGCCTATACGCTTGATGGTGGTGCTGTTGGAGAGCTGGAGTTTGAGAACTTCAACGCTGCCAGTGCCAAGATTACCATTCAGGGCCGGAATATACATCCGGGCTATGCTAAGGATAAAATGCTTAACGCCATTCTTATTGCCCAGGAGTTCAACAGCATGTTACCGCCCCACGAGAGCCCCGAGCACACCGAGGGCTACGATGGTTTCTACCATATCACCAAAATTGAGGGAACCGTTGAGAAAGCTTCATTTCAGTACATCATCCGCGATCATGACATGAGGAAGTTTGAAAGACGCAAGGCATACATGGAGCGTGTTGCCCGGTACCTTAACAGTAAGTACGGCGACCAAACGGTTACCCTTGAGATTAACGACCAGTACTACAACATGCGCGAAAAGGTGGAACCTGTTTACCACGTGGTGCAGACCGCCATTGAGGCAATGGAAAAAGTTGGTATTAAGCCTAAGGTTCGACCCATACGCGGTGGAACCGATGGTGCCAGGCTTTCCTACATGGGACTCCCTTGCCCAAACCTGTTTGCAGGCGGTGAAAACTTTCATGGAAAACACGAGTATGTCCCGGTTGAAAGCATGGTGAAGGCCACCGAGACCATACTGAAAATTGTTGAAATTTACGAGTCAAGATAGATATTTAAGTTTCAACCCGCATACACTTCAACCGTAAACAACATTTATCCTGTAAGCAGAATGCCGCTCATAAACTTTCATACCCACCTCACAAGCCAAAAGGAAGGCGAAGTACGGATTGTTTCGCTCAACGTAGAAGAAGTTGATAATATTGAATCGCTAAGCATGGTTACGGTTGGTGTTCATCCATGGCAAACCGATAGCAACAACATGGAGGATTTACTGGCCAAGTTCCATGAGCTTATACGACACCCCAACGTGATAGGTATCGGCGAGGTTGGGCTTGATCGGCTCCGCGGTGGAAGTTTAACCCTGCAGGCAAAATACCTTCGGGAGCAAGCAATAGCAGCAGCTAGCATTTCAAAGCCTGTAGTCATTCACTGTGTTAGGGCATGGAGCGAGCTGGTTGAAACCCTTTCTGCACCCGACCTCAAACAGCTCACAAAGGCCATTCATGGATTCAGGGGCAAGGCAGATCTTGCCAGGCAGCTGGTTGACAGGAACTACTACCTCTCTTTTGGGTCAATTCTGGTTGACCCATCGCCCGAGCTGGCCGAATCGCTTACCGTTATCCCCAAAAACAGGCTGTTTTTTGAAACCGATACCTCCGAAATGCCTATTGGGGAGATATACTCCGCCGCTGCAGATATCCTCGACACCTCAGTTAATGAGCTTACCCTGCAAATTGAGAATAACCTGAATACGTTTTTCGGGTTTAATGGCTAATTGCCATGTAAAATTACCCGGCTAAAACACCCCTTGCCTCACACCCGAGGAAATGTAGCAACTTTATGAGCACTCTACCAACTTACAGCAATGGAATGGATTGAGCGAACCGAACTCCTGCTTGGAGCTGCTAAGCTGCAGAAGCTAAGCCGGGCGCATGTGCTGGTGGTTGGGCTTGGCGGTGTTGGCGCCTATGCTGCCGAAATGATTTGTCGCGCCGGAGTTGGGCAGCTTACAATAGCCGATGGCGATACCATCCACCCTACCAACATCAACAGGCAGCTGGTTGCCCTGAACAGCACGGTTGGCCTGCCCAAAGCAGAATACATGGGAAAACGCCTGCTGGATATAAACCCTGATATTAAGCTCACGGTGGTGCCTAAGTACCTGCGCGACGATGAGATGAAGGACATCATCAATCAGCCCTACAGCTACGTGGTGGATGCCATTGACACCCTCTCACCTAAAATATTCCTGATTCGCGACGCCCTGGAGTATGGACACCGCCTTGTAAGCTCAATGGGTAGCGGTGGAAAACTTGATCCAACCATGGTTTCCATTGCCGATATTTCGGAAACCCACAGCTGCCCGCTTGCCCGAATTCTTCGCAAACGGCTCCACAGGTTGGGTATCCGTAAGGGATTTAAGGTGGTTTACTCCCCTGAGGAAACGCCCGAAAACGCCACAAGACCATGTGTGGGTGAACCAAATAAGAAAACTACTGTTGGCACAATCTCTTACATGCCTGCTGTTTTTGGGTGCTTTATTGCTTCGGTGGTGATACGTGACCTACTGGCCGACTAACCCACAATGGTTGTGGTTAACGCAATCACTCCTCCTCCATCAACATCATCACAACTGCACATCCACAGCTTCACGGTCTGGAGGGCACAATAATGCCATTGATGGCAGGGTGAAGCGAAATTAGTATCTTTGCAGCCAATAACTTTTCGAGTAGTCTCAGATGATATCAGTAAACCAGCTAACCCTCAGCTTCGGAGGTTTTGAACTTTTCAAGGAAATCAGCTTTCAGCTTAACGAGGGCGAACGGGTTGGGTTGGTTGGCCGAAACGGCGCAGGAAAAACTACCCTACTAAAGATTATTGCAGGCGAAATGCAGCCAACCTCAGGACGCGTTTCGATGCCAGGCAGCGTTAGCATTGGATACCTCCCCCAGCAAATGGCATTGCCATCGGGCAGAAGCGTTATGGACGAAACCCTTATGGCATTTTCCGAAACCCTCGAGCTGAGTAGGAGCATCGACAAAATAGGTGAGGAACTCTCGGGAAGAAACGATTACGAGTCTGCCGGCTACCTGCAGCTGATAAACCGCTTGTCTGAACTAACCGACAGGTTTAACCTGCTGGATGGCGGAACGGCCAATGCTAAAGCCGAGCAAACGTTACTTGGGTTAGGATTTAGGCGTAGCGATTTCGACAGGACAACCGGCGAGTTTAGCGGTGGATGGAGAATGCGGGTCGAGCTTGCCAAAATTCTACTTCGCAAACCACAGGTTCTCCTGCTTGATGAACCCACCAACCATCTTGATATTGAGTCTATTCAATGGCTGGAGGACTACCTTAAGGACTACCAGGGATCGCTGCTGCTCATTTCGCACGACAGGGCTTTCCTTGACAATGTAACGCAACGAACCGTTGAGCTTTCACTTGGCAAGCTGTACGACTATAAAGTTCCCTACTCCCAATATGTAGAGCTTCACAGGCTAAGGCGTGAGCAGCAAATGGCCGCTTACCGGAATCAACAAAAGGTAATTGAAGATACCAATGATTTTATTGAGCGTTTTCGCTACAAGGCCACCAAGTCCGTTCAGGTTCAGTCGCGCATCAAAATGCTCGAAAGGATGGAGATTATTGAGGTTGATGAGGATAATACTGCTTCGGTAAACATCCGCTTCCCCTCTGCTCCCCGCTCGGGCGATGTGGTTTGTGAGGCAAAAGATGTGGCAAAAAGCTTTGGTTCCAAAAAAATTTTTGGCGGGGTGAACTTCACTATCGAGCGCGGGCAAAAGGTGGCTTTTGTTGGTAGAAATGGGGAGGGAAAAACTACCATGAGCCGAATAATAACTGGCGAGCTTAGCCATGAGGGCTCACTTAGAATAGGCCATAATGTAGCCATTGGCTACTTTGCCCAGAATCAGGATGAGCTGCTCGACGGCTCCCTCACCGTTCTCGAAACCATTGACAGGGTTGCGGTTGGGGACATCCGAACCAGGATGCGCGATATTCTTGGCGCTTTCCTTTTCAGGGGTGATGATGTAGATAAAAAAGTCAGCGTCCTTTCCGGTGGTGAGCGTAATCGCCTGGCCCTGGCTAAGTTGATGCTCCAACCCTACAACCTGCTTGTCCTCGACGAGCCAACCAACCACCTTGACATGCACTCGAAGGAGGTGCTCAAATCGGCCCTGATGCAGTATGATGGAACGGCAATACTGGTTTCACACGACAGAGATTTTCTGGATGGACTTGTAGGCAAGGTTTATGAGTTTTCCGATGGTGCTGTGCGTGAGCACATTGGGGGAATCTACGATTTCCTCCAACGTAAGAAGTTGGAAAGCCTGAAACAACTGGAGCACAAAGCTCGGGTTGATGCTCAAACTACCAGCTCCGGCAATGGATCGGATCTTAAAAGGCTATGGTCGGAGCGCAGGGAACTTGATCGCGAAATACGAAACATGGAAAATAGCCTGAAGCAGGTTGAAAGCAAAATATCGGCCATGGAGAATGAGATTGATGATATTAACCGCAAACTGGCCGAACCGGACTCACACAGCATAAACCTGTCGGATTCCGACTTTTTTGCAGGCTACGAAAATAAAAAAAGGCAGCTTCTTGATTACATGCAGCGCTGGGAGGAGCTCTCCCTAAAGCTGGAGGAGCTGAAGTTGAAACGAAATGCACTTTAACACTGGCAGCTATGGATAATCAAAAAGACAGCCCAATCTACGGTATTCGTCCGGTGATGGAAGCTCTGGAATCGGGAATGAAAATAAGCAGGGTAGTTGTAAAGCAGGGGTTGAGCGGCAGCCTGGTGTCGGAGCTGATGGTGCTGCTAAAGCAAAGGAATGTTCCTGTCCAGTACGTCCCGCTTGAAGCGTTCGACAAGTTTAAGGATAAAAATCACCAGGGGGTTGTGGCCTTCTCGTCGCCCGTAGAGTTTCAGAACCTTGAGCATATCCTTCCCAAGCTGCTTGAAAGGGAGATAAAACCATTTATTCTTATGCTCGACGGGGTAACCGATGTTCGGAATTTTGGCGCAATTGCCCGAACTGCCGAATGTGCAGGAGTGGATGCAATTGTAGTGCCAGCAAAGGGTGCTGCAAGCATGGGTAGCGATGCCCTAAAAACCTCGGCTGGTGCGCTGAATCATATCCCGGTATGCCGGGTAGGCAGCCTAAAAATAACCATTAACCTGCTGAAACAACATGGTTTTAAAGTTATCGCTGCTACCGAAAAAGCCCAAAAATCTCCCTTTGAGGCTAACCTTACGGGGGCAGTTGCCATAGTAGCGGGTTCAGAGGATACCGGCATTAGCCCCGATATTATCAAGCTTGCCGATGAGCTGGTGAGAATACCCATATTCGGGAAAATTGAATCGCTAAACGTTTCGGTGGCTACCGGGGTAGTGCTCTACGAGGTGGTTAGGCAACGCTTACTATAACCCCTTCCCATCGAGCACCTCGGCGCACCTTTGCCGTCCGAACCCTATGAGCTCGTTGGCCCTGTAAAACTCATAAGCTGTGGAAACATCCTTCGAAATGGGCACCAGTATGTCGGGTGTGGATTCACCCACGGCATATTGGGTTAACTTGGCTTGCATTAGCAGCGACGAGCGGGTAAGTAGCTGCAGGTAGCCAACCCCTTTTTGCATAGCCCTCCCGGACATGGGTTGCTTATGCTGACGGTTGAATGCGTCCCACTTCTTTAACAGCTTAGGCTTGTCAACCTGCTCCATTCTCCTTCTGATCCTAGCTATAGGCTTGCCATACGGAGTAAACGAGTTCACATCAACGGCAACCAGCAAGTCGTGCTTACTCCGAGTTGCATGCTGGAGGGGAAGAGGCGAAAGAACGCCTCCATCAATCAGCAGCCCATCTTCATGTGCTACCGGAGTGAAAACACTAGGAATTGCAATTGAAGCACGAATAGCCTTAAGTAAACTACCGCTACGGAACACCACCTCCTTGCCATTAATGATGTCAACCGCTACGGCAGCAAAAGGGATAGGCAGGTCCTCTATGTTGATGTCGGGAATTAACCCCAGCTTTTGCATCTGGTTGAAAACCTTTTCACCCTTTATGATACCCCTGGAGGTTAGGGTGAAATCAACAAGCGAGAGCATCTCAAGTTTACTGAGTCCAACAGCCCAGTTCTTAAAATTCTCAAGCCCTTCCGAGGCGTACAAACCAGCCACCAAGGCACCCATTGATGAGCCAACCACCGAGTTGATACAAAAGTCCCGGGTAAGTAACTCCTCAATAACCCCAATGTGTGCTAACCCTCTGGCTCCACCACTCGATAGCACCAGGGAAACACCTGTGTTACCTTTTTTCGACAGCCCTAACATTGCCTGCCACTCATAATGGTGCATTTATACAACCCCAACCTGCTGCCGGAACAAAATGGGCTAACGGGTTAGTACTTAATCTTATCATCCTTCTTTTCCCACTCCCTGAAGGGAACCAACCCCTTTTCGGGGCTAATGTTGATAAAGGGAATGCGTCGTTTATCGAACGAAAGGTTAACCTCGTTGTAAATGAAGCTATCGTCGAAACCATGGTACGAGGCAATATGGCGGTTGGCCGAGTAGAACACCTTATCGAGACGAGCCCAGTAAATCGCTCCAAGACACATCGGACAAGGCTCGCACGAGGTGTAAAGCACGCACCCGTTCAGCTGAAAGGTGTTAAGTGTCCGGCAGGCATCCCTTATCGCCATAACCTCGGCATGGGCGGTAGGATCGTTGGTGGAGGTTACATGGTTGTTGCCTTTGCCAACAATCCTGCCATCCTTAACCACTATTGCCCCAAACGGCCCACCCTCATCGGACATCACCCCCTTGATTGCCAGCTCAATGGCTTCATCCATAAATTTCTCGTCGTTCTCCAGCGTTTGCTCCTTAGTACTCATCTATAATCTTCATTTTTGTTCAACCTGTAAAAATATAACAAATTATCCAACCCCACAAAGGCGGCAGGGAGTTTTGGGGAAAATTCAGCCCCTTTCAATACTGTCAGCAGCATAAAATTGAACTCTACGGATAAGTTAGCCCTTAAAAATTACCCTCTGAATTTCCAGCGTATGCTTTGCTTTTAGGTAATAAGTTCTAACTTTGTTACGATCCAATTTCAAACGTATGCGCTTCGAGGTAAAATTTCCGGCAATCCATCTTCATATTATTCTTTTTGTAGTATTTGCATTCAGCTTAAATCGGCTACAGGGGCAATCGGCCCTACACATAACCAACTACGATAAAAAGGAGTATAGGGCTGCCAACCAAAACTGGTCGGTAAGCCTAGGAGGTATATCTGCCGTTTTTACGGGCAATAACCACGGTTTACTCTGTTACGATGGTGCCGAATGGCTGCTTAAGCCAGTTCCCGGGAAATCCATTATTCGTGCCGTGCTCTACGATAGCAGCAGGGTTTACGTCGGCTTGCTCGATGAATTCGGCTACTTCGATATTGTCAACGGAAAGCCAACCATTTACCATTGCCTGTCAACCACGGTAAGCAACAACCTTAAAAATCAGGAGTACTGGCGGATAGCCAAGCACCACGGGAAAATATATTTTCAGAGTTTCGGCTCACTTTACGTTTACGATGGACGGGAGGTTTCCTCCGTTCCTCTTGATTTTCCGATACTTCTGCTTATTAAGGCAAACGATGAACTTTTCACACAGCGAATTGGTGGCGGGTTATACCGCATTACCGAAAATGGTCTTAAGCTGTTGGAAGGCAGCGAGATATTTGCAGATACCGAAATTAAGGCTGCCCTTACCCATCAAAACGACATCCTATTTTGCACCAACTCCATGGGCATTTACAGGTTCAACGGGTTCTCCTTTGAACCCTGGCACACTGCCGTGGATGCCGAACTCAAAACCTACAACCTGAACACCGCTGTTGAAACCCAACATTACTATTGCATTGGCACCATTCTAAAGGGCGTGCTGGTTCTGGATCACAACGGGCAGCTGGTTTACCAGCTGGACTCCAAGCATCTGCAGAACAGCACCATTCTTTCGCTCGAGAAGGATAAAATGGGCAACATCTGGGTTGGTAAGGATAAGGGTATAAGCTATGTGGCTTTCAACTCACCCGTGAGCATCCACATTGACGACACCGATAAATTCTCGTGCTACTCCGGCGTTCTGGTTGGCTCATACCTCTACCTGGGAACCAATCAGGGAATATTCCGCTACTCCTTCTCCAGCGAAAACATGCTCACCGGTAAAACGCTGGTTACCGGTTCGCAGGGCCAGGTTTGGTTTATTAAGCTGATTGACGGGAAGCTTTACTGCGGGCTAAACGACGGCACCTACCTGCTTGAAAACGACAAGCTTGAGAAGATAGGCTTTGTAAGCGGCGGGTACAACCTCGAAAAATTCAGCAAGGAAAAGGATTTGCTCATCCAAAGCACCTACAACAACCTGGTAACCTACCGAAATAACAACGGGAGGTGGGAACAGAACAAAATCCTTCAGGGATTCTCATCGCCCAGCCGATTTCTTCAGGTTGACTTTCAGCAGAATATCTGGGTGGGGCATTCCATTGTGGGGGTAAACCGGCTGCAAACCAACAGCAATGTTGACAGCATCATCAGCATCGAGAACATTGGCCAGGAGCATGGCCTGAATTTTCAAACCAACCGCATCTACAAAATCGAAAATAGAATTGTAATTCCAACGGGTTCGGGATTTTTGAGGTGGAACGACCTGAATGAGCGGTTCGAGCCCTTCGGCGAGCTCAACGCCCAGCTTCAGGGTTTCGAGAAGGCTCACGCCGTTGCCAGCCTCCCCGACGACAAGTACTGGCTGATTAAGGACGACGAATGGGGGCTTTTCGAAATACGCTTTGGCAAGGCCAACCTGCTTTACCGGGTTATTCCCGACATGTTTAACATGGAGCTTGTTGAGGAGAACGAGAAGATCATCCAGCTAAACGACAGCCTTCAGCTGGTTTGCCTCGATAATGGTTTTGCCATACTCAACATACTTCAGCTCAACAGGCTGCCTGAGGTCAACCTTCCCCCCAACATCAACGACGTGCGATTCTGGAGGAATGAAAAGGACAGCGCCAGCATCAAGCCCAGGATGACCAGGGGAATGCTGATTTCTCCCGCAAAATTCAACAACATCAGCATTACCTTCGCTTCAAACGAGGTGATAGGAACCAAACGCTACTTCCAGTACACGCTTGAGGGTATGGATGGCGAATGGAGCACCTGGCAAACATCAACCTCGGTGAGCTACAAGCGCCTGCCCCCCGGCGATTACACCTTTAAGGTTAGAACGTTGAACTCCAAGGGAATTCTGACGCCAGCAGCCATGGTGAAATTCTCCATTCAACCCCCGTTTTTCCTTTCGTGGAAAGCCGGAATACTCTACATCTGCATCATTCTGGCCATTTCAGGCATTTCACGCAACCGTTACAAGAAAAGGATAAAGCAGCATTTTGAGCAGCAGCAACGACAGGAGCAGGAGAAAATTCAAAAGGAACGCGAGGAAAACGAGCGGGTAATCATGCGAATACAGAATGAGCGCTTACGGGCCGACATCGAAAACAAGAACTCGCAGCTGGCCATGAACACCATGTCCCTCATCAGAAAAAATGCCCTTCTGCAGGAGTTTGCCGCTGAGCTCGAAAACATGAAGAATGAGCTGGGATACCGCATTCCCAACAAGTACTATGACCGTATAACCAGGCTCATCAACCAGAACATCGAGAATGAGCACGACTGGGAAACCTTTCAAAAGCTGTTTGACCAGGCTCACGAGAACTTTTTCAAAAGCCTGAAGGATGCCTACCCGAGCCTGACCACAAGCGATTTACGGCTTTGCGCCTACATCCGGATGAACCTCTCGTCGAAGGAGATTGCCCCCCTGCTCAACATTACCGTTCGTGGTGTGGAGGAGCGGAGGTACCGCCTTCGGAAAAGGCTGAACCTCTCAACCGACGAAAGCCTGAACGATTTCATCCTCAAGCTCTAAAGAAGGTTAAAGGATAAAGGATAA
>DCDD01000192.1 GCA_002316235.1 Bacteroidales bacterium UBA1064 | reverse complement strand
AACAGCCTAGCCCAGGGCAAAGCCTTGGGTTTTTTGGTGACCACGGAAGTTTCGGCGATGCAAGTAGCGACCGCTCAAAAGCATAATTTTAGACCTTTGCATCGCAACGGTAATAAAAAAACATAAGAGCAAGGCTAAAGATTTAAAAGATTGGCAGTCTGTGATGGACTCTCACTAGGGCAGGATAGGGAAACCCCTTCACAATTTGCGAACCAGCTCCTTCACTTCAGGGCTTAAAATTGATGGATACGTTCTGCCCAAGGGGCTTATCCATGTTGGGTCTGAATAAACGGGTGACAGTCAAAATTATCATCATTAACTTTTACCTGTATTTCCCTCCCTTTAGAATGTTGGGCAAGGCATGGCCTTCCAGTGCCTTTTCGGATTCATCTTGAAAAGGTAGATAAGCGAAATCTCGTGCGAGCCACCCGAGCCTAGACCCAGCTTGGAAATGGTAAAATCGTAGCTATAGCCTACACTGATGGATTCCCACCTGTATCCCAACATGAATGCCAATGCATCGATCCTGCTTCTGGTTTGGCCCTTTGGCATGCCGCGCCACCAAACACCAAATGTAAACGGTTCGGAAAACCAGTATAGACCCAGGTCGAGTTGGCGGTATATATCCTGCATTCGGAAGTTGAACGAGAAGGTGATGGACTCCTCCACCTTGCTAAGCAGAAACCCCTTGGTAACATATCGGTATCCACCAAAAAAGGAATATTTATAGGGAACGCGTGAATCCTCGTCGTAAAATGTCGCCACTGGCCGAAGCATGTGGTCCCACGCTGCACCAAACCAGATAAAGTCGGAGTAGGCTACCACCGAGGTGGATACATCAATATCCCAAACTGCCTGTTTACCTGGCTGCGTAACCGATGTGGGTGGCATGGGTGTGGAGGTCAGCTGATCGCTGAAAATTAGCTTCCCGAAATCAATGGATAGCTGCTGAACGTAAAATCCTAAACCAGGTCGTATATGCCAGTCGGGCGTTGGAATGATGTCGTAGGAGTAAAGCGCCCCAACCTTGGTGTTCCCCAGGTTTCCCGCTCCGGCCTGGTCGCGCATGGCTATAATACCAAAACCACTTCGGAAAGCAGGAGAATTGTAGTCCCAAGAGATGCTAAAGGTATTGTACGCACCGGGTATAGATGTCCATTGGTTTCTATAATTAGTTACTACTCTATGACCAACAATGCTGCCCGTAAAGGAGGGGGCAAGGAATAATGGGCTGGAGTAAAATTGTGTGAACTGCTGGTCCTGGGAGAAGGATCTACCCATGCTGCCCAGCACTAAAAATGCTATAGCAATACCCTTACATGTATGTCTTATAAATCCTCTTAACATCAAGCAACGACTTATCAAAAATTTAAATGCATCTAGGCCTTTGTAAAAACTATCTTAAGTTGAAGCTACTTTTCATTCTATTTCTCTATAAAATATGGGCTGATAATGCAGGGTTTTTTCGAACCCTGCTACCTCAGCAGGGTAACGCTACCCTTTTTATCAAAGGTTTTGCCATTTGTAAACTTACCTATAGCCCTCCACATGTAAACTCCCTGCTCGGCCAGCTTTCCATTAACATATCCATCCCACCCTATATTCACATCGTTTGAGGTGAAAAGCTGCTCGCCCCATCGGGAGAAAATCATCAGCTTATACTCCACCACTCCAAAATGGTAGGGGTGGAAAACCTCGTTTTTATAGTCAATGGCATCGTAGAGGCCACCATTAGGCCCTGCAGGGTTGGGTTTAAAGGCGTTGGGGAAGTTTACATAGCCTACCCCTTCCACCCAAACAGCGGGGAACTTGGAAATGGAGTCTATGCAAACATCATCTCCATAATCCATGTATGTCCATAGCGAAATTTTAAATTCTCCCAGGTTGGTGTACGTATGCATCGGATCGCGCTCCCAGGTTTGGTAGCCATCGCCCAAATCCCAGAAGCTGCGGCTAAAGTTGGTGGACAGGTTATAGGCATGAATGGTGGCATCGGGAAGCATTACCCGTTGGGGGTAAACGGCAAAATCAGCTTTTGGATTTTCGTAAACCCTGAAAATTCGGTAGTAAAAATGCTGTCCGCCATCGCCGCTGGCAGTCAGCCTGGCAGTGTAGTAACCGGGTTGGGTGTAGGTGTGGATGGGCTCGCGCTCGGCAGATGTTGTGCTATCGCCAAAATCCCATAGGTAGCTGTCTGCCCACTGCGAAGTATTTATAAAATGAACGGTGAGCGGTGAGCAGGACGAGTCAATATCACCCGAGAAGTTGGCAACTGGCTCGGCAGGGAACAGGTAAACGACGCTGGTATCCGCATCCTGACAATGTGGGCTCGCCACATGCATGATTACATTATACTTGAACCCGTTTTCCTTTGGTCCCCATTTAAGGTAGGTGTGGGTTCCTGGGTTTTTATCGGAGGAGTACTGGTTATCGTCAAAACTCCAGCTGTAGCTCCAGCTGTTGGCTGCCGGGCTGCTCTGGTTGTAAATGTTGAAGGTGGCGTTGGGGAAAACCTGTAGGGGCGGTTCTACGGCAATGTTGGCAATTGGCGTTGCATATACTATGATATGCTGGGTATCGGTATCGAAGCAGCTATATTCTGAAGAAGCATAGAGCACCACGTCGAATTGCTTATCGTTTTCATCAAAATTCAGAAATGAATGGGCAGGTTCATGGTACGAAGAGGTAATGCCATCGGCAAAGTCCCAACGGTAAAATTTAGCGTTGAGCGAGCTATTTTGAAACTGCACATCAAACGGGCTGCAGGCCTGGTAACCCGGATTGGCAACGTAGCTGGCAACCACCTCGGGGAAAACGTAGATGGTTTGGGAAACAGAATTGTCACAACCATACTCGGTAACAGCCCTGAGGTCAATCTGGTAAGGTCGGGTTTCACTTGAGAGGTTATGGAATATATGGTGCATGTTGGCCCCGCTTGTTGTTGTGGAGTCATTGCCATCTCCAAAGTCGTAGATATAGGTAAGGTTGGTGCCAATGGAGTTGTTATCAATCTCCACGTTAAAGGGCGGACAGGATACGTATTCACCAACCAGCTCCATGGCGGCATACGGACGTGGGTGAACTACCACCTGATGGGTAATCGAGTCCTCACACCCATGTATGCTGGTTGCCCTTAGCCGAATGGTGAAAGTGCTGTCATCAGTTTGACTTGTGTTGGTATAGCCGAATGTAGTATTCTGGTCAAATGAGCTTACCCCTGTTCCCAAATCCCACAGGTAGGACGCATTGCCCACCCCTCCATAAGCAACTGTTTGGTTGGTAAAGGTAACATCCAGCGGATGGCACCCGGTGGAATCGTATGAAAATTCCGGATAGATATGAGGGAACACGTTAACCGGCAGCTTCAGCGAGTCAATACAGGTAGTATCGTTCACGTAGCTAGTCCGCAGCGTGATGGTTGGGTGCAGGATGTCGGGCGGCGTGGTAGTTGCGTTGGTATATGTATGCGTAAGCGGTTGCTCTGCAAAGGTGAAAGGCGATCCATCGTCGAAATTCCAACGGTAAAGGTATAAGGGTGAGGTTGACGAGTTGTTGAGGTTGATGGTCAGCGGTGTGCAGCCCTCGAACCTATTCCATTGAAAATCGGCCTTTACCAGCGGGTAAACTGTTATGACGGTATCCTTAAAATCCTTGCATCCAAAGGCATTCGTTGCAGAAAGCCCAACGGTAAAAAGTTTTGACTGATCCTTGTATGGATGCTCGTACACATGTGGGGCTGGGTTATTGTCCACCGATGTAGCCCCGTCGCCAAACTCCCACAGGTAGGTTGACAGCCCCGAAGAACTATTGGAAAAGTTAACCGTTAAGGGATTACACCCGGCCAGCCGGTCAACGTTGAATTGCGATACCACCCGCGGGTAAATCTGCAGCAACCGGAAGGTGGTATCGGTGCAGCCGGTTACGTTGTCGGAGCTTACCAGCACGATGCTGTCGGTAAGTATGTCGTTCAGGGTGAGGTTGTCGAACTGGTAGGCAAACGGATTCTTGTTGATGGTGAGCGTGTCGCCATTGTAATGGGTATGCCAGTTGAAGGTGTTCCCGTTGAGCGAGGTGTTGGTGAGGTCGATGTAGAATGGGGTGCACTGCGACTGCTGGGCAAACACAAACTCCGCCTCCACCTTTGGGTGGACGGTGATGCTCTGCTCAATGCTATCGCGGCAGCCCAGCGGGTTGATGGTAAGCAGCTGAACGGTGTAAACGCTGTCTATGCTCCCCCGGTTGGTGAAGGTATGCGTAACATTAGTGGTAGTGGCGCTTTGGCCGTTGCCCAAATCCCATAGGTAGCTGAGGCTGCCACCCGTTGAGGTGCTGGTGAGGTTTACCTCCAGGTCGGAGCATCCCGCCAGGGTGGAAGGCGTGAAGCCGGCAGCTACTATCGGGTAAACCTCAATGTCGTAAGACTCTAGGGATGGGCAATTTTCGTTATTCCGTGCTTCAAGGGTTACCGTATAGGTGGCTGTATTATTGGGGTCAGTGTTAGTAAATGTCCGGGAAAAGGGGTTGCCGTTGGCAAATGTTTCTGAGGCAGGTAGCCCGGGCGCTCCGCCATATGTCCATATATACGTTGAAGCCCCAATGGCTGCTGGATGGAAGGTTACCTCGAATGGTGTGCAGCTGGAGGCATGCTCAAAGGTGAAGTGCGACTCCACCCTGTTGTACACCTCGATGTCGCGGGTTTCCTCATCGGAGCAGCCATACTGGCTCACTGCCAGCAGGCGGGTGGTGTAGATGGCATTATTATTCGGGTCATCGTTAATGTAGAGGTGGGTAGGTGAGGGTAAAATTGATGAGCCCCCATCGCCAAAAACCCAGTAGTAGTTGGAGCCGCTTAGCGGGGTTCCCACTCCGGTAAAGTAGCTGGTATTGCTCAGGTTCACGCTTAGCTGGTTACAGCCCGCAGTAACGCTTGGGGTAAACCTTGCGGTTACCTCGGGGTAAACCGACAGGTTGGTTGTTTTGGTATCGGTGCAGCTGTGGCTGTTGGTAACCGTCAGGCGTGGGGTTAAGTTTTGAACCGCTCCCGTTTGGTTCACGTACACATGGTTGATGGTGTTGGGCGCAGCCGGAAGCGTTGTTTGGTCAACCGTTCCATTACCATCCCAATCCCAGCGGTACTGGGTAATACCCGGGTGCTTGTCGTAAACAAACTGCACGTCGAGTGGCGAGCAGCCAAAGCTGGCGTCTAGGCCGAACTGCGCGTCAATGTATGGGTAAACTGTGATGTTGGTGGAGGTGCTGGCCGTGCACCCGTATTCGGTGAGCACGGTTAGCGTAACCGGATATGAAACATCCACTCCTGTGAGGTTGGTAAAGGTGTGGCTGGGCTCAAACTCAACCGATGAACCTCCATCGCCAAAATTCCAGCTATAAATGGTGGCGTTGGATTTTGAGGTGTTGTCGAAGTTGACCGCCAGCTCGTTACACCCTGCCGAAACGCTAGGGGTAAAACCTGCAGTAACCGATGGGTAAATGGTAATATCGTGTGTTTCAACATCGGTGCAGCCGCCCTCGTTGGTCACGGTGAGGGTAATGGTTCGGGTAACAGGGGTTAGACCAGTATTGGTGTAAGGGTGGGTATGATCCGTGGTTGTTCCGCTTGTGGTGGCATCGCCATAGCTCCACAGATAGGTTACAATTCCTCCTCGGGAGTTGTTGTCAATGCTGGCGGTAACGGGCGAGCATTGGGCAGTAGGGGTTAAGCCAAAATCGGCGTAGAGCTGGCTGTAAATGGTAATGTTGGCGGTAGCCACGTCCTGGCAGCCAAACTGGTTACGGGCCGTTAGGGTAACGGTATAGACATGTGAAATGTTGGTTTGGTTGTCGTAAACATGGGTGGGGTTAACCAGCGCCGAGCTGCCTCCGTCGCCAAAATTCCAGCTGTAAACGTTAACCACCCCGCCCGGATTGGTGGAGGTTGGAGTGGTGGAGTTGCTGAATGCCACGCTCGACAGGTTGCAGTAGCTGTTTCCCCCGGGAATGGTAAATGCAGCATTCACCTCCGGGTAAACCCTCACCGTTCGGGTTACCGATTTGCTGCAACGGTTACCGGCGTTGAACACCTGGAGCTGTATGCTGTAATCCATGAAGGTGTTCGTGTTATTGGTGAGTATCAGCGTGGTATCAAGTCCGGTGGTCTTGAACGGGGTACCGTTGAGCGTCCAAACGTAACGGGCGGTATCGCCAACCGATTGGTTATCAACATGAACCGTAACGGGCGAGCAGCCCGACGAAACGTCAATGGCAAAATCGGCGGTAAAGTGGGAGTATATTGTTATTGCTGCCGTGGCGGTATCGCGGCAGGCAAAGGGCGAGGTGGCAATCATCCGCATCTGATAGATAGTGTCGTGTGGAGTGGTGTTGCTGAATATGTGGGTTAGCAAACCGGTTGGGTTAGTGGAGATCTCGTTGAACCCATCGCCGTACTCCCACAGGTAAATGTCGGCGGTGTTGCTCGACGAGCCGTTGGTAAAGGTAACCGTTTGCGGCTCGCAGCCCTCAGCGGTGATGGGGGTGAAGCTGGCGCTGATGCTGGGGTACACCGTGATGTACTTCTCGTAAACCACCGAACAGCCATCGGCATTCCGGGCCAGAAGCACTACCTTGTAGGTTATAATAGAGTCGGTGGTATTGGTAAAGGTGTGTGTGAAAACAAAGGGGCTGGGTGGCTCGGGGTAGGGAGTAGATATATCGTAATCGTACCGGGCATAGGGTGAGCCATCGCCAAAATCGTAGCGCCAGCTGCTGATGCCGAAGGAGTGGTCGGTGAAGGTAACGGTGAACGGGGCGCAGCCCTCCACCCTGTCGGTGGTGAAAGTGGCACCTAGCGGAGTGGAGACCAGCACGTCAATGGTGGCGGTATCCTTCATATCACATGCTCCCGAAACCTCCACGTAGTACTTGGTGGTTACATGGGGCGAAGCCATGGGCATCTGCGAGGTGGGGTCGCTCAGGGTGCTGTCGGGCCACCAGAGGTAGTCCGTACCGCCCCAGGCAAAGAGCTGGGCAGAGTCGCCATAGCAGAGCCTGAGCTGGCTATACGACGTTCCGGCCACCACGGCCTGAACATTCAGCTTGTTGTAGTCGGAGAAGTAGCCGTAGAAGCAACCGCTACCGGCACCACCATTTACAATTCCAAGGTGGAATATATCCATTGTATTCTCCATAAAGTGGGAGCCAACAGGAATTTGTGCAGTGGTAAACGGTCCAAACCGGGCAACGCTCCAGTCGGAGCTGGGAATGGGTGTAAAGCTGGCCGGGAGGAAGAGGTCGTTTCTTACTACTCCGTCGAACAGGAATCCGGTTTCTGCACCCTGACGTACCATCAGGTTAATGTAAAAATTCTCTGTTGAAGTACGGGCGAAGGCCACCTGGGTGCTACCGGTGCAAATATCAATAGGGGGAAGAATGGCCCCTCCCTGCTCGCAGCCAAACCCACCCACATGCCACACGTAAACCGGCTGGTCGGCCACTATCCTGTAGTAGGTTTGACCTGCAGGCAGCTGGTAGTAGAGCTGCTGACCAGCATTTATGGTTGTGGGTGATGGTGCCACAATGGCGCCTCCTGTATTGTAAACCGTAACGATGGTTCCGTCAACGGTGCCCAGAATGTAGATATGATCATGATTATTCAAAAATGTTCTGATCACCGCGTACTCCTTTCCTGCAATGCTGGTGGGAACCAGCTGGTCGCCGGCCACGTCGTAGCAGCCACCTGATGTGTGCAGGAAGGAATCATCCTTCAGGGTGATGGCAATGGGGTTATTGCTGGTAACGTGGGTGCCCCTTAGCCTATCGGCTGCCGCCCTGCTCTTGTTTATGGGGAATAGCGAAAAGGTTTCGCCACGCATCAGGTTAACGTTTAAGATACCACCAGCCGGGACGTTGGTCATTGGTTGGCCGTATGAGGCTGCAATACCGGCCGGGAGATCAAAGGTAACCGTGGTGAAATCCTCGGTGGCCACCACGTCAATGGCCGAGTAGGGCTGAACCGGCGTTATAGATTGATTATACATATGAGTTTGAAAAGGCGTGTAGAAGTCGGTGCCCAGGGCGTTATGCCCCTTCAGCGCCCAGATGTCCTTGTTATTGGTTCTGGAAACTTCCCAGTAGGCTGTAATGGGGTTGGTGGCGGTTATGAGAATTCCAAAATTGTTTATGCCAGAAGCGTTTATCGGCTTATTCTCCAGCTTGTTTATATCAGTTGATGCTCCGGTGGGCGGGGAACAGGGGGACATTATCCAGCAGGTGAGGTCCTCAATATGGAACGAGTTGGCGGGCATGTTGAAAACGATATCAGGGAAACCAGCAGGGTTGGTAACCGGATCATACTGGTTGGCCGGCATACTTATGGTAACGGTTGCTGGCAGCAGCCCCGTGGATATTCTAAAGCTGGCCGGTTGACCGCCGGGAAACTGATGGCTTATAGTGATTTCGGGCACAACAAACCAAAACTCCGTGTCGGTTTGGGCATGGAGGGTAGTGCAAAAAAAACTCAAAACCGCAATAGCTGCGAACTTCAGGCAACGATAAAATCTAAACATGCAATCCGGAATTGACAGAACAAAAATACATTAGTTTATAAAATACGAAAATTTATATCCAATGTTTATACGTTTACCACCATAAATTGTTGGTTCGTCAAAAGTTAAATTGGGCATGATAAAGAGTGAAAGGCCTCACTAAGCCTGTTTAAGGGCGAATCCGCCAGTAGGCGGACAA
>DCDD01000093.1 GCA_002316235.1 Bacteroidales bacterium UBA1064 | reverse complement strand
CTGGCGGAGAGCTCGGCGAAGTCTGTGACTTCGTAGTACTGAAGTAGCAGTCGCTGACCGCGTCAAATCCTTGCTAAAGTTCCGGACTCCAGACCGAAAACTACTAACAACGAAAAACAAACTTTGCCTTACAACAAGACAGTTGTAAGCCGCCTTTAGCCACGACTTAGCTACCCTTTGCTCAAACCCTAGCGCTTAAACCTGCTTCGAACGGGGAAATATCAGCCATAGGTATGCATAAAAGGGTAACCGAAATCGATTACCCTTTTTAATGACTTTGAAAATGCCTAAATGAAATGTCAGGATTTTAGCATTCTTACTCCCCTCAATTAGAACTTATACACATTATCGGCAATCAGCTTATCGGCAATTTTCCTACGGGCTTCCTTAACATTAATGGGGTTTACTGCGCTTAGGCGTTCGGTAGCAGCAATCAGCTTACCTAGTTCTGGCTCAGCTGCAAAGGATGATATGGCATCAATGGCATTTTTACGGATTCTGGAGGCTGCATCAAAAATAAAAACGTCCAGAATACTCCTGTATATATCCATTGAAGCATGACCTCTGCTCTCTAGTTTTTCGACCCTTAGGGCAAGCGATTCGGCAACGTAAATATCCATGATGATGTTGCTGAGGTTATTTTGAACCTCCTGCTCGCTTACAAACTGCTTTGCAAAAGTTTTGTTGGCACCAAAAATCCCCAGCAGGGCAATCTTTTTGAAGTTCCTGATGAGCTGTTTTTTCTGCTCAAAGTAACCAGCAGCACCCATTTCTACCTTAATTCCATCCAGGTTGGTGTAAAGTTCCTCGGCTGGTCCCATAAGGTTGAAGTCGCCTTTCAGCGAGCGCTTTATTGCTGTGTCAACTACCAGCAGGCGGTTAATTTCGTTGGTTCCCTCAAAAATCCGGTTGATACGGGAGTCGCGGTAGCCTCTTTCCACATTCATTTCGGCAGAGTAGCCCATTCCGCCATGGATTTGAACACCCTCATCAACTACAAAGTCGAGCATTTCAGAACCGTTTACCTTCAGAATGGCATCCTCAACAGCGTAGTGGCTTATGGCATCAATAGCTGCCTTGCCGTAGTCGCAACCTTCGGCTTTGTAGCGTGTAATAAGCTCGTCGATGTTCTGACTAACCCGGTAAATTGCCGATTCGTGGGCAAATGTTCTGATAACCTGCTCGGCCAGCTTATGCTTAATGGAGCCAAAGTTGGCTATTTGCGTGTTGAACTGCTTGCGCTCATTAGCGTAACGAACCGATTGGGTTATGGTTTCCTTGGCTGCCCCAATAACGTTAGCCCCCAGCTTCATTCGTCCCATGTGAAGAATGCTAAGGGCAATTCGGAACCCCTCACCACGGTTTCCCAACAGGTTTTCGACCGGAACTTTCACATCGTTATAGTAGATTTGAGCGGTAGAGGATCCTTTTATTCCCATCTTGTGCTCATCGGGGCCAATCACAACGCCCGGCCACTTACTTTCCACAATGAAGGCGCTTAGCACCCTGTCGTTTTCAATTTTTGCGAATACCACCTGGGTATCAGCAAATCCGGCGTTGGTAATCCACATTTTCTGGCCGTTGAGAATGTAGTGCTTGCCATCTTCAGAAAGCTTAGCGTTGGTTTTGCCAGAGTTTGCATCGCTGCCGGCTCCAGGTTCTGTTAAGCAGTATGCACCAAGTAGCTCGCCGGTTGCAAGTCGGGTTACATACTTCTGGCGCTGCTCCTCGTTTCCATAGTATAGTATTGGCATGGTACCAATTCCGCAATGGGCCATGTAGGCCACAGAAAATGAGTAGCCAGCACCGGTTGTTTCGGCAACAAGCATTTGCGTGATGAACGATTGTCCAAAACCGCCATACTCTTCTGGAACTGCTATGCCGAGCAACCCGAGCTCACCTGTTTTTTTCAGTAAGCTTTTCATCAGCTCCCTGTCGCTTTTATCCAGGTCATCAAGCTTGGGGTAAACCTCAGCCTCAAGAAAATCGCGACATGTTTGGGCAATCATCCTTTGCTCCTCGTTGAACTCTTCAGGGATAAAAATATCGTTGGCTTCAACTTCGTTTACCAGAAATTCGCCACTTTTAAGTAGTTTACTCTCACTCATGGTTTGCTTGGTTTATGTTTTGTAGTCTATAGATTTAACGATTCGGCAATAAGCTCTGCTATGTCGAGGTTACGAATCTTCTCCTCCTGGTTCTTATACTTAATACCATCTGTTATCATGGTCATGCAAAACGGACATGCGGTTGCTATGATTTCGGGGTTCACCTTCAGCGCATCCTCGGTTCGCTCGATGAAAACCTCCTTGTTTCCTTTCTCTGCCTCCTTGAACATTTGTGCCCCTCCGGCACCGCAGCAAAGGGAAAAACTCCGGTTGCGCTCCATTTCAACAAATTCGCCAGTCAGGGTTTTAATTATTCTGCGGGGTTCTTCATAAATGCCGTTGGCCCGACCCAGGTAGCATGGGTCATGGTAAGTTATACGGGTGTTCTTGAATTTACCGGCATCAAGTTTTAGCTTCCCCTCGGTTATGTACTGCTCCAGCAGCTGGGTGTAGCTAATAACCTCGTAGCTACCGCCCAAATCGGGGTACTCGTTTTTAAAGGTGTTAAAGCAGTGGGGGCAGATGGTGATAATTTTTTTAATATCGTATGACTTGAACAGCTCAATATTTTGAAATGCCTGCATTTGGAACAACATCTCGTTTCCGGCCCTTCGGGCAGGATCACCCGTGCAGGTTTCCTCTTTTCCCAACACGGCAAAGCTGATGTTCAGGTGAACCAGAATTTTGGTAAATGCCCGGGTAACTTTCTTGTACCTATCGTCGTAGGCTCCGGCACATCCAACCCAGAACAGGTATTCGGGTTTTTCTCCGCGGGCGAAAAGTTCGGCCATTACAGGCACTTCTATTTTTTTTGTTTCCATCTTTATGGCTGGTTATTCAAATGGTTGTGTTTGCATTGTAATGGGAAAAATACTTATTGTATGTTGATTTCCAAATTGTTAGCCCAGTTAAGCCTGTCTTCTGGTGAGTACTGCCAGGGTGCTCCGTTGTTCTCGATATTGTTAAACATTGCCTTTATTTCTCCGGGTGCTGAGCCCTCCTCCATGACCAGATAGCGGCGCATATCCACAATCAAGGTGGGATGGTTAATGTTGATTGGACACTCCTGGGCGCAGGCGTTGCAGGTAGTACAAGCCCAGAGCTCCTCCTCGGAGATGTAGTCCCTAATCAGCGATTTGCCATCGCTGTAATCCCTTCCATTTTTCAGCATTAATGGGCCTTTCTCCTTCATCCTTGCGCGCAGGTCCATCATTACCTTGCGGGGTGAAAGCCTTTTGCCGGTTAGGTTTGCCGGGCAAACGGAGGTGCAGCGTCCGCATTCGGTGCAGGAGAGGGAATCGAAGTAGCTTTTCCAAACGACATCCTCGGCATCCTTTACGCCAAATCTTTCGATTGGGGTGTCGGAAGGAGGTGCGGCAAAGGCAGCGTTCGGATCCAGCATAAGCTTAACCTCGCGGGTAATGCTCTCCATGCTGGGTAGCTTGCCCAGTGGTTCCAGCCTCGACAGAAATACGTTAGGGATGGACATGAACACATGAAAGTGCTTGGAGTAGGGGAGTATGTTGGCAAAAAGAAAAATGAGCAGAATGTGTGACCACCAAAAGACTTCGTAGTAAGTGTAAATGACCTCTACCGGCATGGAGGAAAACAGACCGGTAAGGTGCTGGCTTACCGGATAAACTCCATGAATCTCCTTTCCAAGAGAATGGCACCAGCTCACGTAGGCAGTGTTCATCCCCATAAGGGAAATCATTAAAAGCAAAATTAGCGTAAGGGCGATGTTGGCATCTAAGTGCGAAATTTTCTTCATCTCGATGCCCTCGAAGCGTTTAATATGCAGGAATACCCTGCGTATTAAAAAAACCACAATGGCAATGGCTATGATAGGTGCAAAGATATCGCCGGCAGCCATGATGAAGTCGTGAAACCAACCTAAAACGCTCAGCGACTTTTCAAGCCCGAACAGCCCGTCAATGACCATTTCGATGCTTCCAAAGATGATTAAGCAGAATCCCCAGAAAACCATGGCGTGTAGAAACCCAATAATGGGCCGACGAAAAATTTTGGTTTGGCCAAATGCCACCTTGAGCATTATCCCAATACGTTTTCCAATATTTTTAACCGGAAACCCCTTACGGGTTAACGAGAAAAACCGGATGATTCTGGTTATGGTAAAACCAAAAGCAACCAGCGTTACCAGCAATGCTAATGCAAAAACAATTTGTTTGGTCATGGAGCTTCAGTTTTTTATTATTCTATTGTTTCGTCGGGTTTGCAGGTAATGCAATGGTGTATGCCGCCTATGTTCATATCATGGGCTATTTTATGGAACTTCGTGCAACCGGACATCCTCTCCTGCTGCGTAGTGTGGATTTAATCACCTGAATCTATTCATTAAACATAACCTTACATGCAGGAGCACTGCTTGTTTATCTCCTGCATGTTGTTTTTTTAGGCAGCAATTTTTTCTGCTCGTGGAGCCAAAACACCAATATTGGAGCTGCCAAACATCGGCATTGGCTATTTTCCTTTAATTTCCCTAACAGCTTCTACCAGTTTGGGAAGAACCTTTTGGGCGTCGCCTACAATGCCGTACTGGGCTACCTCAAATATTGGAGCACTCTTATCGTTATTAATAGCTACAATATACTTTGAACCACTCACACCGGCAATATGCTGGGTTGCTCCCGAGATACCAACTGCAATGTAAAGGTTTGGGGCGATTATTTTTCCGGTTTGCCCGGTGTGCTCCTCGCTGGGACGCCAACCTTCATCTGAAACCGGACGCGAGCATGCGGTAGCACCTCCAAGCAGTTCGGCCAGCTCCACCAGTGGTCCCCAGTTATCGGGCGATTTCATTCCGCGTCCGCCCGAAACTACAATCTCGGCATCAGTGAGCAGCAGTTTGCCTGCTTGCTTCTGTACATCCTTTACCACGGTTTTAGGTTCGGGTAGGCTGATGCTAATTTTTTCCACTTCAGCGTTAACCGGAGTTTCGGTTACATCAACAGAGTTTTGGGGTAGGGTAACTATTTTTACGTCGGTTTTTAACACAACGTGGGCAATGGCACCACCCGAAAAAGCTCTCTTACGAACGGTAAAGGGATTGGTTGATAGCGGTAGGCCATTTACACCTGCTGCTAGCGCAGCTTTTAACTTTACGGATAATCTAGGTGCAACGGCTTTGCCAACATTATTGTTAGAAATTACAACTACTTTTGCATCGTTGTTTTTTGCAACCTGGGCTATAGCTTCGGTGTAGTTTTGTGTGTCGAATACCTTCAGGTTGTCACTGTTTACGCTCAATATCTTTTGGGCGCCATAGCTACCCAGCTTTTTCAACTCGGCATCATCAACATTTCCAATCGAAAGGGCAATGCAGCTGGTATTCAGCATTTCGGCAACCCTTGTTGCATATGATACCAGCTCAAAGCTTAGCTTTTTGAATTTTCCGTCCCAATTTTCTGTATATACTAGTACTGACATATCGTAATCGTTTAATGGGTGAAGGCTAAATTAACTTGGTTTCGGTTTGAAGCAGCTCAATGAGCTGTTTTGGATTTTCAGCATCAACAAACTTGCAAGCTGCGCGTGGTTTGGGTAGCTCGTACTTGACATATTCGGTCATGATTTCAACAGGAACAGGCTCGTAAAGTTTTATTGGCTTAGTGCGTGCTGTCATAATACCGCGCATTGCGGCAATTCTTGGTTCCTTAGCTATTCCCTTTTGAACAACGGCAACTAATGGGGTGGGGGTGGTAACCACTTCTTTTCCGCCATCAACCTCGCGGGTGATAACAACTTGTCCGTTTTCTATCTTGAGGTTTGAAACTGCCGATATGGAGGGTATTCCTAAAAATTCGGCAAGCATACCTCCAACCGAAGATCCATTGTAATCGCTCGACTCAATTCCACATAGAATAAGGTCAAACTGTTCCTTCCTTACCACCTCGGCAAGCTGAGCAGCCACAAAGTAGGCATCGGACGAGTCGGCATTCACCCTGATGGCATCGTCGGCTCCTATAGCTAACGCCTTTCTGATGGTTGGTTCCGATGAGGATAAACCTACGTGGGCTACGGATACGCTTTTCACCCCGGTGTTACCATCATCCTTCAACTCCAACGCTCTGGTGAGCGAAAGTTCATCCCATGGGTTAATAACCCACTGAATACCGTTGGTATCCAGCTTGCTGTCTCCCTCTGTAAACTTCACCTTGGTGGTGGTGTCGGGTACGTTGCTGATACACACTAAAATTTTCATCAGACTATAGTATAAGTTTTAAAATGTATTGGTTTACTACTTTACACTTGAAGGTTTCTTGATTAGAATTGCAAAAATAATCAAAGTTATTAATGGGAAAAATTTGTTGGGTGGGGTTTATACCCACAGTCGTCAAAATTCACTGATGTTGAGTAGGTTATGGCGCTTTTTTGCAGTTGAGCAGGTAGAGAAGCGATGGCCAATGACGTAGCTGTGAACCGGGAGAGTGAAGAAGCTAAGGAAAGAGGTTGAGCTATATGAACCATGAATCCGTCAGATCCCAACGCCTGTTTGCTAAAAGCCAGGCAAGTTCAGTTAAGAACCGGACCTGCCCGGACGCTGAGCCTGTCGCAGGGTAAACTCCTCGGAATGAGACAAGTTTTCGTCAAAAGCCACTCAGGCTTCGATTTTCTTTATCCCTTGCCTTAATTCTTGAATGTCCTTTCTCCAGTAACCTTATTTTATTAGCTATCTTTATGCTTTAAAATATATGGTGATGACCAAGGCTGATTCCTTCAATAGGGATGTTGTTTTTATTGGTGCTGGCAATCTGGCCACTTCACTTTCTGTTGCCTTTTTTAATGCCGGTTGGCGTGTGGTTCAGGTTTACTCCCGAACCTACCAAAGCGCTGCCACCCTTGCCAACCGGCTCAACGCTGAGCCAACTGCCACCCTCAATTCGCTAATTCCCGATGCCCAGCTATACGTGGTTGCCCTTCCCGACTCGGTAATTCAAACCGTAGCCGAACAGCTTCCGTCTCTTAAAGGTTTCCTGGTACATACGAGTGGGAGTACATCAATTGAAGTGCTTTCGGTTGCTGATGTTCTGGGATACGGGGTATTTTATCCGCTGCAAACATTTTCAAAGGCCAGGCTGGTTGAGTTTAAAAATGTAACGGTTTGCATTGAGGGAAATAGTCAGGCAACCCTAAACGCCTTAAGCAGTATAGCCCAAGTTATTACATCATCGGTTGTAGCTCTCGATTCGGAGAAACGCAGGTGGTTGCATCTTGCTGCTGTTTTTGCCTCAAATTTTACCAACCACATGCTGGCTGCAGCATACAGGATTGCCGAGCAGAATGGAGTTGATTTTAAGATTTTTGAGCCGCTAGTTAGGGAGACTGTTTCAAAAGCTTTTCTTGCCAATCCAAAGGATTTTCAAACGGGGCCTGCTGTACGGTTCGACCAGCAAACCATGGAGCAGCATCTCTCCATGCTTGGATTTTCTGACTTGGAGTTGCAGAATATTTACAAGGAGCTATCTTTGAGCATTCAGAATTTTGCCCAAAGTAAAAAGTAATGCCCATGCGTAAAAATTTTAAGGAGATGTTGGCCCTGGTAAAGGCTTTTGTTTTCGATGTTGATGGGGTTTTTACCGATGGAACAATAATTATTCACCCTTCGGGTGAGCTGCTGAGAACTTCAAATACCCGCGATGGCTATGCTGTTGGGGTAGCGGTTGGAAGGGGTTTTCCTGTGGCTATTATTTCCGGCGGAAAATCCGATGCCGTTGGGGTTCGTTTCAGGGGGCTTGGTGTTCAGGATATTTACCTTGGGGTGGCCGACAAAATGATTGCTCTTGAAGATTTTCGTAAAAAGTATGACCTGGAGCTGGCTAACCTTCTTTACATGGGCGACGACCTACCTGATCTTGAGGTAATGAAGCTGGTGGGCGTTCCAACTTGTCCCCATGATGCCGCCTACGAGGTTAAGCAGGTTGCTGTTTATATCTCCTCATTTAACGGAGGCAGGGGATGCGTTCGAGATGTTATTGAGCAGGTGCTAAGGCTCAATGGTAAGTGGGGCGAAAGTTCCGACATGTACATGCAGTAACCCTACTGCTTTTATAGGTATGCTGAAAATCAAGTGGAATAAAACAACAAAATAGGCTACTTTTACATCACACCAGCTATTTTAACTTGACGTATGAAGTTTTTTCAACTAATTCGGTATAAGAACCTGCTTATCATTATCGCCACAATGATACTGATGAGGTACTTTATTATTGAACCAATTTTGCTAAGCTATGGGTTGGCGCTTCAGATGCCAACCGGCGTTTTTATTATGCTTGTCATGGCTACGGTGCTTATTGCTGCCGGAGGATATGTTATAAATGATTATTTTGATACCCGTACCGATTTGGTTAACAAGCCTGGAGAAGTTATTGTTGGACAGGAGGTTACCCGTCGGGAGGCAATTGCCATGCACATGGTGCTAAGCACACTAGGCATTTTGCTGGGGCTTGTAGTATCATTCAAGGTGGGTCGTCCTGTTTTTTCGCTTCTCTTTTTCCTCACTGCCGGAATACTATGGTTCTACTCCACTCTGTACAAGCGCCAGCTGATTGTCGGGAATCTTGTTGTTTCGGTTTTAACAGGATTAATTCCTCTCATTCCCCTGGTGTTTGAGCTTCCCTTGTTGGGAAACTTCTGGGAGGTTATTGCCGTTTACCAGCTCGACCTGCACCAGCTTGTTTACTGGGTTGGTGGTTATGCCACAATGGCTTTCCTACTCACATTTGTTCGTGAGATTATAAAGGACATCGAGGACTTTGAAGGGGATTTTACCTATGGTCGTAACACCATTCCTGTCCGATATGGTATCAAAACAGCCAAGGTTACAGCAGCTTCCATGCTTGGAATCACCATGCTGGCTCTGGTTTACCTTTTTGCCGCTTACATGCGTCAGCTTAGCACCGGCGAATTCGATTTTGTTACTTTTTCCTACTTCTTTTTATTCATAGTTGTTCCATGCTTTGTGCTGCTGGTCATGATACTTCTGGCGCAGGAAAAGAAGGACTACCACAGGGCAAGTGGCTTTTGCAAGCTTATCATGCTATTTGGCCTTCTCTACGCATTTATTTTCCGTTGGTTTATTGTTTAACTTTTATTGATGCTTTTACAAGAACTTTTGACAGGATACAAGCTAGTGCTTGCCTCGGGCTCTCCCAGACGAAAAGATTTGCTTGGGGGATTGAATATCCCATTTGAGGTATGGCCTACCGAACATCAGGATGAGTCTTTCCCTTCAGGTTTGGACACTGAAATAATACCCCAGTACCT
>DCDD01000055.1 GCA_002316235.1 Bacteroidales bacterium UBA1064 | reverse complement strand
CTATCCATAAAAGCGCCGGGATCGCTTTCGTCAGCATTACAAATCATAATCCTTTCGGTAGCAGCAACCGAAAGGGTTTTACGCCATTTCAATCCGGTAGGATAGCCTCCGCCTCCACGTCCCCTCAACCCGCTTAGCTCAACAATACGGCAAACGGAATCGGATGTTTGATTCCGCAGGGTATAGGCAAGTGCCCGGTAACCCCCGAATGAGATGTACTCCAGTAGATTTTCGGGATTTACAATTCCAATATTTCTAAGAAGTAGCCTATCCTGTTTTGCAAAAAAAGGGAAATCATCCTTAACTGGAATATCGGGCCACGGTTCAAGAATATCGGAATTGTGCTGAAAAAGTGCCGTATCGGGTTGAACAAAGCTGTTAAATGCACCATCGAGCAGGAATTCAACTCTATCGTATGTTACGTTTCTGAAGGCCACCCGCTTTTTCCCCGGCAGCTGAACCTCAACAATTGGCTCGAAGGAGCAAAGGCCATAGCTGCCAACGGGTACAATTATGGCATCTACTGAATTTTCTTCAAGATAGCCCTCTATTGCTTTCAGAGTTTTCAGGGCGCCAGCCACAACCGATGAAGTTGTAATGCCAATGTATATGACTGTTTTTTTTACCCTTTCGTGCCTGTATGTTGATAAGTGTTTTTGGGTATCACTATTTAGCTCGGCATGAAGCAAGGGTAGCACCTGTTCACAAAAAAAAGTTTTATCGGCTAAAGTGTAACTGTGGTTCATAACCTTTCAATAACAGCTATGTTCAAAACTCCAAGCATATCATATATAGCATCATAACTTAACCCATTGTGGATGAAAATGTTGAATATCCAAATGGCACTATTCCGACTCGGCTAACCCGGCAAGAACTTCACCAAGCTTAGCCGGTGTGAGGTTACAATAGTACTCTTCATTAATCGAAATAAGCGGTCCCGACTCACAAGCTCCCATGCAGGAAATTACCTCCAGGCTAAATGTGCCATCACGACTAGTCTCTCCGTTTTTAATTTTTAAATTCTTCTCAATGAAATCAATGATCCATTTTGAGCCGTTCAGCCTGCACGAAGTGCCATTGCATACCAATATATGGAACTTACCCTTTGGCTCAAATTTAAACTGGTTGTAAAATGTAGCCAAACCATAAACTTTGGAGGTGGGTATGCCCAAATGCTTACCAACCATGACAATTGACTCCTCATTTAAGCATCCGGTTTTATTCTGAATTTCCTGCAAAATGGGGATTAAGCTGTCCATTCCGGCATGGTCATACTGTTCAAGTATAGCTTCAATGCTTCTTTTCATTACCCATCAAGAAATTTTTAAAAATTGTTAACTCAATAACAATTAACTATTTTCCTGTATAACAGATATTTAAGTTGGTATTTTCACCTGTTAATTCCCGAACAAATTAATAAAAGAAATTTAGATAATCTAACTTTACTTAAATTTGTGATTGAATTAACAGAAGTTTTTTTAAGTAAGCCAGCAAGAGGGTTAATCATTAAACGCTCAGAGGAAACAATTTAAAGGATTGGCAGGAGAACATGGGAAAGGTATTATAAAGCCCAGCCAGACAATAAGATGGAGAAAAAAAACGAAATCGTGATATGCTTGGGTAGCTCCTGTTTTGCGAGGGGAAATAAAGCAACCCTAAAGACCATACAGAAATACATAGACGATCATCACCTAAGGGAAAAGGTTTACTTTCACGGGGGGCATTGCTTTGGCAGATGCGCTGAAGGGCCTACAGTAACCGTTAATGGGAAAATTTTTACAGGCGTTGACGAGTACAATATTCTGGATATCCTAAATAGCGAGTTGAGCGAGTACTAATCCAAACGATTAAAACAAATGTCGCAGCTCTTCGAAATAAGTGAGGAAACGTGCATAAACTGTTATGCTTGTGTGCGGGTTTGCCCGGTAAAGGCCATCGAAGTTAAAGCCGGTCAGGACTTTGCCCGAATCCTCCAAAACAGGTGTGTGGGTTGTGGAAGCTGCCTCAATATTTGCCCGGTGAATGCGGTAAGCTACCGTTCCTCCAAGAAAAACGTTCTGGAGCTACTTAAGGGCAACGAACCGGTTGCTGCTATTTGCTCGCCAAGCATTTCGGGTGAATTTGTGGATATAACTGACTACCGAAAGTTTGTTCAGATGATAAAAACCTTAGGGTTTACTTACGTTTGCGAAGTTACTTTTGGTGTTGACCTTGTAGCCAGGGAGTATAAAAAGCTGTTCGATGACTTTAAGGGAAAGTACTTCATCACCAGCATGTGCCCGGTGGTTGTATCAATGGTTGAAAAGTACCATCCCGAAATGGTCAACAACCTTGCCCCTATCATTTCGCCTATCATTGCTACCGCCCAGGCTGTACACAACCAGTATGGAAGTAATGTCCGGATTGTTCATATAGGCCCCTGCATACAAAGCAAGGAGGAAGCAAAGCTATACAACGGGAAAAGCCAGATTGACGAGGTGCTTACCTTTGTGGAGCTCCGCCAGCTATTCGAGGAATTTAACATAAACGAGAGCAACCTGGAGTACTCCGAGTTTGACGAGCCAATTGGCTACAAGGGATCGCTTTACCCCATTGGCAGAGGCATACTGCAAGCCGTTGACATCAGCGAAGACTTGCTAACCGGAACAGTTATCAGCGCTAACGGGCCCAACAACACACTTCAAGCCCTGGAGCAATTCGAAACCAGCGCCGAAATGATTAACCGGCATTTTAACCTTTTCTACTGCGAGGGCTGCCTTATGGGACCGGGTACATCGAAGGGTGGAAAAAAATTCATTCGCCGAACAATGGTGGTTAACTATGCCAACAAAAGATTGCTAACGTTTAACCGTAAAAAATGGGAGGAAAACATATCCCGAAATGAAAAGAATAGCTATACAAGGGATTTCACCCCTGATGACCAAAGGCTGCCACTCCCCTCACAGCAAAAACTTGAGGAGGTGCTAAAGGTAATTGACAAGGAATTTGTTGGAAAGGAAACAGGTTGTGAAGCTTGTGGATATGCCTCATGCTACGACTTTGCCTCTGCAGTGGCATCGGGGCTTGCCCATACGGACATGTGCTTGAACTTCACCCTAAAAAACAGGCAGGAGTATATTAAATCCCTTCGTTCAACTAACGAGAAGCTTGCTAAAACCCAGGAGGCTTTGAGGGAATCGGAAAAAAAGGCGCGAATAGAGCAGGAAGCAGCTCGTGAGGCTTCCGAAACGGTTACCACCATGCTTAAGAAGCTACCTGCTGCAGTTGTGCTTATTGATAAGAAGCTAAAAATCATACAGAGCAACCAAAGCTTTATTGATTTGCTTGGCGATGACGCCCTAGAAATAAACGAGATTGTTCCCGGACTTGTTGGTGCAGACCTAAAAAGCCTGGTACCCTACAATATTCACAACCTGTTTACCTACGTACTTCAAAATAATAGCGATATATTAAACCGTGATGTTCACTACCGCGATAAGCTGCTGAACATCTCCGTATTCACCATCAGGCCCAACAGCATTGTTGGTGCTGTTATCAGGGATATGTATGCTCCGGCCGTGCAGAAAGAAGAGGTTGTTAAGCGGGTAACCGAAGCCATCGACAGGAACCTGGCAATGGTTCAAAAGATTGGCTTTTTACTAGGCGAAGGTGCCTCAGAAATTGAGCAAATGCTCAACTCGATTATTCAAACCTACAACGAGGGGGTTGCCAAAGCAGAAAACAGCAAAACAAAATAATGGTTTAAGCAAACAGCCTTCACCCCATGTCCGAGAAATTTTTTATAGAAGTCAACTGCCAGCAGAAGAATCACGATGGTGAGCGAATTTGCGGTGATGTGTTTTACTCCAAACGTCTTCAGGATGAAGAGCGAACCATAATAGTGCTTTCGGACGGAATGGGTCATGGCGTGAAGGCCAACGTGCTGGCCACACTCACCTCAACAATGGCATTCAACTTCACCCGCGAACATAAGGAAGTCAACACTATTGCTGAAATAATCATGAACACCCTCCCCGTTTGCTCCGAAAGAAAAATGAGCTACTCCACCTTTTCCATTGTGGACATTGAGCACAACGGCGATACCCGGATTCTTGAGTATGATAACCCGGAATGCTTTATCATGCGGGGCACCGAACCGCTAATACCCGAATGGCAGTGCATAATACTCAACAGCGAGCAAAATGCCGGAAAGGAGTTGAGGTACTGCAGCTTTACCCCGCAAAAGGAGGACAGGATAATACTATGGACCGATGGCGTAAGCCAATCGGGCATGGGAACACCCGATTATCCATTTGGCTGGAGTGATGGGGCAAGAGAGTTTGTAGAAAAAATGGTAAAAAACGAGCCCGACATATCGGCCCGTAAGCTAAGTGCCAAGGTGGTAAACATGGCTTACGTTAATGACGGCTACCACCCAAAGGATGATACTACCTGTGCAACCATATACTTCCGGCATCCCCGTAAGCTACTAATTTGCACCGGCCCCCCTTTTGAAAAGGAAAATGACTCCATGCTGGCAAGTATTTTCAATAGCTACGAGGGTAAAAAGGTAATCTGTGGCGCCACTACAGTTGATATTATTGCCCGTGAGCTCAAACGTGAAGTCGTTGACAGCATGGAGTTTACCGACCCCGACTTACCCCCAACCAGCCAGATGGATGGTGCTGACCTGGTTACCGAGGGAATACTCACCCTGAGCAAGGTGAACACCATTCTGGATTCCTACAACGAAACCGTTACCCTTGGCAACGGACCGGCCGAGCAGCTGGTTAAGCTGATTCTCGAAAGTGATATAATTGACTTCGTAATAGGCACCTGCATCAATATTGCCCACCAGGACCCCAACCTACCGGTTGAGTTGGAAATCAGACGAACCGTGGTTAAGCGTATAGCCAACCTCCTTCAGGAAAAATTTTTAAAAGAGGTAAAGTTGAAGTTTCTTTAAGCTAAATACACAACTTCAAACCAAAATTTTACAGCTTAAGCCCTTACGGGGTAAGGAGTTTTGGTCAACATTGGTAATAGATTAGGTGAAATTTAAAACAACTCCCCACAAAATTGAAGATGGAATAAAAAAGTTTTGTACCTTTCATCAAAATTCATCCTTGCGCATTTGTCATATAACCATGCTATCTACATCAAGAAAAAAATGATGTTGGTCAAATTTGCTAGCAGCTTAAAGCAAAAACGGCGATCATGAATCAACCCATTGTGTAAATTTTCGTAGAAAAATTAACATTTTGATTTAACATAATTTCTATGTATAACCTTAGGCATCTTTCCTACCTCTACTTTTTAATTTTGATATTCTTCCCAACGAAATCCTTTTCACAGGATTGGAATCTCCTGTTCACCCTTGAAACTGATGCGGAATTTTACATGGCCGATGGTAACTACTCCAGAGCGGCCGATACCTACCTTAAAGCCCTAAAAAAATACCCCGAGAGCTGTAACCTGATGTTTAAAGTAGGATACTGCATGCTGAAAACAGATGACAGGAAGGCTGAAGCCCTCTCCTACCTTGAGGAAGCTGCAAAAAAGGTATCCGACAAGTACGACGCCCGTTCGCTTAAGGAGGCCAACTCACCCCCTGAAGTTCTCTACCACCTAGGCATCTCCTACATGCATCAAAATAATTTTGATAAAGCCAAAGCTCAGTTTGAAGCCTATAAAAAGTACGTCAACCCAAATGATGCGTATGTTTTGCAGCAGGTTGAACAAAACATAAAGAGCTGTGAAACAGCCAAGGCTATGATGGACAGCCCAATTGGGCTAAACCTAAACCGACTTGAGGAAGGTGTAAACAACGACCAGTCGAACTTCGATGCCGTTCTTTCGGGCGATGGAAAAACGATGGCCTTCACCAGCCGATCCACCTCGGGTAACAAGGTGTTCATCTCCTTCATGGATAAGGGTAAATGGTCAATCCCAAAGGATATTACCCGGAACCTTGGTAGCAGCTACCTCACCACCTCATTCCTATCTTACAATGGCGAAGAGCTCTACCTGATAGATAACGATTTGAAGAATTCAGAAATTGTAGTTAGCTTTTTACAAAAAAATAAATGGTCGAACCCGGTAAAGGCTGCAAAACCAATTAACTCTAAGGCTAATGAGACCCATGTTTGCGTAACCCGCGATGGCAACACCGCATACTTCACCAGCGACAGAAAAGGGGGGCAAGGAGGATTTGACATCTACAAGGTAACCATTAGCGGCGACAAATGGGGCGAACCCGTAAACCTTGGTCCCAACATCAACACCCCTTTAGATGAAGCAACACCATTCCTTACCCCCGATGAGAAGTACCTGTTCTTCAGCTCCCAGGGGCACAACAGCATGGGTGGATACGATATCTTTTATGTGAACCTGGAAGGAAGCTCTAACGTCAAGAATATTGGGTACCCCCTAAACACCCCCGATGACAACCTTTTCTACTTCCCAACCAGCCTGACCAGCGGCTATATTTCAACATTTTCTCCCAATGGGCTGGGCGGTCTGGATATTTGCTCGGTAGAAATCATTCCCCAGGTTGATGTTAAAATCAACATAATGCTTGCCGACAAGGCACCAGCCGATAAAAGCTACACCGTTAGCATCATTGATACGAAAGATGGCAAGCCGGTTAGCAGTGTAAACCAAAACGGGAAAAAACAAATTTTACAAAAATTATCCCCGGGAACGTTTACTGTTGCTGCTTCGGGTGTAGAATTTGACTCTACTTCGAGCCTTCTCGAAATTCCCTCAAAACCCGACAAAAACGAATACCAGATTAGCCTATTGCTGAACCCCTCCCAACCTAAACCCGAACCTGTTGCAGAGGTATCCCAACCGGCAAATGATATACCGATTCAAAAGGAAGTAAAGCCCGTACCAGTAGTGGTGGAAGAGCCTAAGCCCGAAAAGCCTGTTCCTGCTTCGGTAGAGAAGCCAAAGCAGGAAAAATCAACAGCTGCCAGTGTGCCTGTTAACCCATCTCCTAAGCCTGAAGTTAAAAAACGTGAGATGGAAAAGCCCAGGCCAGTTCATGTTGCCGTTACAAACCTTTCATTAGCAGCTGGAACCTCTACATCATTAGCCCACCCTACCTATTCCGTGCAGCTTATGGCTTGCAAGCAGCCTGTGGACTACGACTACTTTAAACTCGACAGCATATTTGTTTCCATATCGCCCGAAGGCTACTACCGTTACAGCGTTGGTTATACTCTCAACGTACAGCAAGCCGAAGAACTCCTTGCCAGGGTAAAGACATTAGGCTACACCAACGCCTATGTTAGAATTAACAAGGAGCAGCCAAGCTACACCATTCAACTTATGGCACTCACAAAACCCAAACGGTTAAACCAGCTAAACGTAATTGGTAGCACTATGGTTTACCGTGGATGTGATGGAACATATCGTTACTGCACCGGTAGCTACTCTACGCCCGAAGAGGCGCAGAATGACCTGGCTAACTTTAAAAATGCCGGATACTCCGATGCCTTCATCAGGCATTTGGGGAGATAAAATTAACCCGTTCAGAAAAAATTTTCCAACACAGCCAAACCGCTTAACCCTGAAACCGCCCTAGTATTATACATTGCCATTTGGGGCACTGCCACCAAACCGTACTTATTTGTAACTTTGCCAGCTGAAAAAAACAGAAATGGAACGTGTAGTTGTTGGACTTTCGGGAGGCGTTGATTCAAGCGTAGCAGCATACCTACTTAAGGAGCAAGGATATGAGGTGGTAGGCATGTTCATGAGAAACTGGCACGACACAACAGGAGTGCTCAAAGGGAATTGCCCTTTTGACGACGACAGGGATTTTGCCGAAATGGTTGCACGCAAGCTAAGGATTCCCTTTGAGTTTGTTGACTTAAGCAACGAATATCGCCAGCGTGTTGTTGACTACATGTTTAACGAATACTCAAAGGGTCGCACGCCCAATCCCGATGTGCTATGCAACCGGGAGATAAAATTTGACGCCTTCGTGAAAGCCGCATTCGAGCTGGGTGCTGACTATGTGGCTACCGGTCATTACTGCCGTAAGCAGGAGATAGAGGTTAATGGACAAACATACTACCGACTATTGACCGGAACCGATAGCAACAAGGACCAAAGCTACTTCCTGTGCCAGCTTTCACAGCAACAGCTCAGCAGGGCATTGTTCCCCATTGGACACCTGCTCAAGCCCGAAGTGCGAAAAATTGCTTCTGAGCTGGGTTTGGCTACTGCCGAACGTAAGGATTCTCAAGGAATTTGCTTTGTTGGCAAGGTTGACCTGCCTGTTTTTCTTCAGCAAAAAATTAAAGCAGTTGATGGCGATATAGTTGAAATTCCCAGGGCATTTTACAGCTCCCAACCGGTGATTTCTCCTGATGATCTAGAAGCACTCTGCAAGCCCACTTTCTACAGCAAAGCCGACGGGAACCTCGTTGGACAACACCATGGGGCTCAATTCTTTACCATAGGCCAACGCAAAGGCTTAAATGTGGGGGGGAAATCAGAACCTCTTTTCGTTATTGCCACTGATGTTCTGCAGAACGTGGTTTACACGGGTATGGGTGACGATCACCCCGGCCTATACCGTAAAGGTCTGTTTGTCAGCCAAAACGACGTTCACTACATCCGTCCCGACCAAAAGCTAAGGCCCGGACAAACAGCAAGGTTGATGGTTAGAATACGCTACCGGCAACCACTCCAGAAAGCTACGCTGCTTTCCAGGGATAATGGAATCTATATCATTTTTGATAACCCCCAAAGAGGGGTTACAGCGGGACAATTTGCTGCATGGTACGATAACGAGGAGCTAATTGGTTCCGGTGTGATTGCCATGTAGGTTGCAACCCGAATTCACTCACCCCCCTTACCTCAAATAGGGAATCGAGCTGCTGGCCATAACTATGCAATCCAACCTGCTGCAAAACAAAATAAGGCATGTAGCTGTTTACTGGTTAAAATTACTACACGATGAAGCGAGTTGCCATTGTTGCATCATGGTTGCTGATTACGCAATTTTCCATGGCATGTGAAAGTCAAACCAACCAAAACCACAAAGAGATGAAAGCAAGCGCTAGCGAAACTATAACCCTCGGGGCAGGATGTTTTTGGTGTGTAGAGGCAATATTTAGCAGGATTGATGGGGTTTTGAAAGTGGAATCGGGGTACTCAGGTGGCTCAGCAGTAAACCCAACCTACAGGGAAGTCTGCAACGGTAATACCGGTCACACCGAGGTTGTTCAGGTTACTTTCGACCCTGAGGTAATACCCTTGGCTAAAATTTTGGAAATCTACTTTAAAACCCACGACCCCACAACCCTCAACAGGCAAGGGGCAGATGTAGGATTTCAGTACCGCTCGGTAATTTTTTACCACTCCCAGGAGCAAAAAAAAATAGCGGAGGAAATTAAAGCTGAGCTGGAAAAAGCAAGGATATGGAATTCACCTGTTGTTACGGCTATTGAACCGTTTAAAAACTTCTACAAGGCCGAAGATTACCATCAGGAATACTACGAAAACAACAAGAACCAACCCTACTGTCGGATGGTGATAACCCCAAAAGTTGACAAACTCGAGAAGGTTTTTGCCGATTACCTGAAACACTGAAAGGGCAAAGAAACTCCACGGGGAACCACTAGCCAGAACATTCCTGCGTTATCATTTATTCCGTTTCTAAAAAAGCAAACGGGTAAAAAAATCATGCCCTCAGGCATGGCAGCCATGTAGGCATATCCATCATAAATACACCCTGCTGGCATTAACCCTTAGGGATACCGTTTTCAAAAAATTTCCGGTAAAAGGATTCAATTATGGAAAATGAGCCTACTTTTGCAGGCTAAAAGTAAAAAGCACTCAACCAATCCTGAAAGACGATGAGTTTTATACAATCAATTATCATAGCTATTGTTGAAGGAATAACGGAGTTTCTACCCGTGTCGTCAACCGGCCACATGATTCTGGCTTCAACATTAATGAAAATTCAGGAAAATGATTTTGTAAAAACCTTTGAAATATTCATTCAGCTAGGCGCAATAATGGCCATCGTAATGCTTTACGCCAAAAAGTTTTTGCAAAGTTTTTCTATTTATGTAAAGCTTGGAATAGCATTTATTCCCACTGCGGTGGTGGGGTATATAGCCTACGACTTTATCAAAGGATATCTATTCAACTCTATTGTAGTTGCAGTTTCACTAATTGTTGGAGGAATTGTTCTGGTGCTTATTGACCAAAAGCTTACTACAAAAAAGAGTAAAGTTGAGGTGGTGGAAGATATTTCGTATAAAAATTCTTTTTTCATAGGATTAATTCAGTGCTTCTCCATGATTCCCGGAGTGTCAAGGGCAGCAGCCACAATTATTGGGGGAGTTTTTAACGGACTTGACAAAAAACAGGCAACAGAGTTCTCGTTTCTACTTGCCGTTCCAACCATGATTGCCGCCTCTGGGTATGATTTGCTGAAAACTCCAATTAGCTTTACCTCTCACGAGGTTGTTTTGCTGGCAACGGGATTTGTGGTAGCCTTTTTTACCGCATGGCTTGCCGTAAAAGTCTTCTTAAAAATAGTAGAAAATTACGGCTTTAAGTATTTTGGCTACTACCGGATACTCGTAGGCGCTATTTTTTTGCTGTTTTTTAAGTTTTAGCAAACCAGCAGCTCCCCCCCTGCATGGAATAGCCTTAGACTCTACAAAACAAGAAATGCTCTGAAAGGATAGCTATACCTACCGGGTATTTTCCATGGGTATTACTGCTAACACCCTTTATAAGCAGCATTCTACGAAACCTTCATCCTGATAATTAACAGGTTAACTCAAAATTCAACCTGTAAAGCCGATCGATCTGCTAGAACGTCTTTGATCATGCCACAGCCCTGGGAGCTGAAATTTAAAGGTAGCTCATGATTTTCCCTGAAATTTGGAATAGAGAAATTTCGGCTAGCTTTGCCTGGAACTTAACGGAGATAAGCCTCTCTTCGGCATCGAGTAAACTTTTCTGGACTTCCCTTAGCTCAAGCCCCGACAAATCGCCCAGCCTATAGCGTTCCATGGCAATTTCCAGGTTTTCACGGGCTACAGAAAGGTTTTGCTCTTCAAGTTTCAGCAGCTTGAGGTTGTTCTGATAGGCATAGTATATGGTTAGCAAGTCGGCTTTTACTCCCTGCACCACATCGCTATACTCATGCTCCCGATTTTCTATTTCAATAGCTGCGTTTGTCCGTTCGCGCTTGCGGTTGAAGCCGTCAAAAATATCAACTCCAAGAGTAAGACCATAGCTTAAGCCATGAATTTGCTGACTTTTTACGGTTCCGGTTTCATAATCGTTGAATGAATAGTCGTATCCCGATGTAAGGTTAAGGTAGGGGTACGAACGGGAAGCGATAATTTTGTAGTCGTACTGCGATATTGTTGTATTTCTTCGGGCAATTTGCAGGGAGGTGTTTTGATCCATGGTTGAGGCCAGCAAATCATCGTAAAGCAACCCATCATTAATTGAAATGACCGTATCCTTTGGCCTAATGTCATATCCCAAGTCAACGTTGCCCATTAGCTTGAAAAGTCGCACCTGCGAAGCTCTAAGCACCTCCTTCTGCTTGGCAAATCTGGAGCTGTCGGAATTAAGATACACTATGGACTGCAGCAGGTCAACTTTTGAAGAAGAACCCAGCAGGTACCTCTCCTCATCAATTCTAACCCGCTCGTGCGAAAGCTCCACGGCGTATGCCATGTTATTGTAAAGGTTGAGCTGCTGGATGAAAAAGAAATACTCGGAAGCAATTTCTGCTGCAAGATTTTCCATTTCCAGCTGAGTGTTCAGTATGCCCAGCTGCTTCATTTCGTTAAGCTTCTGGTAGGTTGCCTTCACCTTGAAGCCGTTAAAAATGGTCATGTTCAGGTCAACCCCAACCACCCCCGATGTATTGTTCACACCATTGGCCTCGCTCTCCGATCCATCGGTAAACGACTGGTGAGTGGTGTTGATAGTTCCTCCGTATCTTCCCGAGCCGCTGAGCGTAGGCAGGTATCCGGCATTCCCTACGGTATAGTTATTTGAGGCAATTTTTTCCTGATTGCGGGCTATCAGTATAGAAAAATTTTGCTCGAGGCCAGCCTTAATGCATGAGCTCAAATCGAATAGCTCCTGTGATTTGGATAAGCCGCTACACAGGCATATCAGAAGGGTAATAGTAAAAATCCTTTTGGCCATTGGAGCTGCCAATGCTGAGGGTGTTGTTTGGTTCATTAAATCAAACTTTCCATTCATCAGTATTTAATATTTATCAGTTTGAATATCAATTGGTTTCAGAATGCAAATCTATAAAAGTAGCTACGTCCAAGTGTGGAAACCCCATCAAAACATTAACCAAATTAGCGGCTACTGCTCAATACCTTCGACATCCCGCCCTTTTGAGTTTGCCGCTTTACCTGCAGCAGATTCGCTGGAAATCAGCAGGTAAACACCGGGTATAACGTAAAGTGTAAGGAAGGTAGCAACGGTAAGACCTCCAACCACAGCAGTTCCCATTGCAACGCGACTTTGCGCTCCCTCGCCCAGACCTAACGCCAGGGGTAGAATTCCCAAAATTGTCGATAGGCTCGTCATCAGAATAGGACGAAAACGTGCTGCAGCAGCATACTTTACAGCATCAAGTTTGCTCATGCCGGCATTTTTACGTTGGTTCGAAAACTCAACAATAAGAATTCCGTTTTTTGAAACCAACCCAATAAGCATGATGATTCCAATCTGGCTGAATATGTTCATCGTGATGTTAAAGTACCACATGAAGATTAAAGCTCCGGCCAAGGCAAGGGGAACGGTCATCATTACGATTACAGGGTCCTTAAAGCTTTCGAACTGGGCAGCTAGAACAAGGAAAATGAGCACAATGGCCATGGCAAATGCAAACATAAGGCTTGATGAACTTTCTGTGAAGTCCTTCGAGTCACCAGCCAGAGCTGTTCTAAAAGTATCGTCGAGAGTTTTGGCGGCAATTTTATCCATCTCCTCAATTCCCTGGCTAATGGTCTTTCCCTCTGCCAGCCCGGCCGATATGGTTGCCGAAACAAACCTGTTGTAGCGGTAAAGCTGAGGGGGAGCGGTCGACTCCTTCACCTCAACAAAATTATCGAGCTGTACCATTTGTCCTGCATCGCTGCGAACGTAAAGCGATTTCAAATCGAGGGGTTCATTGCGGGTAGCACGTGGCAGCTCGCCAAGAATTTGGTATTGCTTCCCGTTCATGATGAAGTACCCAAAACGCTGCCCGCTAAGGGCGAGTTGAAGGGTTTGACCGATATTTTGGGTTGAAACCCCAAGCATGTTGGCCTTGTCACGGTTGATTTCAACCTGAAGTTCGGGTTTGGTAAACCTCAGGTTTACATCGGCCATGGTAAAAGTTGGATTATCCTGCACCTCGGCCATGAAAGCAGGGAGTATTTCACGCAGCTTGTCAATGTTTTGGGCTTGAAGCACGTACTGGATTGGCAAGCTGGCCCGCTGTCCACCAAATGTTGACTGTTGAATTACATTCACCTTGGCTTTGGTCTTTTTTCTGAGTTCAGCGGTTAGCATGTTGGCAATATCCTGCTGCGAGCGGTCTCTCTCCGATGGCGGTATCAGAACTACATCCATGGAAGCACCTCCTCTCCATGCACGCGAAGTGGCCTTCTCAGCTTCAGGAACCAGCTTATCAACCAAAGCAGCCACATCCTCAACATACGCTGCGCTATAGTCGTAGGTTGTCCCCTCGGGGAATGTAACGCTAAGGCTTACCTGCGATCTATCCTCCATAGGAGCCATTTCGGCAGGGATACTTTTCCAAAGTAGAACTATCAGGCCAGCGGCTACCACAAGAATAACAACTGGCAGGTACCTATGCTTCAGAAAGCTGCTTAGCGAATTCCTGTACCCACTATTCAACGAGGTAAAAAACTTTTCGGTGTAGCTATACGCCTTGCTCCTGGTATGCCGGGTTTTAAGGAGCTTGGTGGAAAGCATGGGGGTGAAAGTCAGGGCAACAAAAGCCGAAATGGCAACTGCTCCTGCAATTACAATACTAAACTCCCGAAACAGCCTCCCCGTCATACCCTCAAGAAAAACAATGGGAAAGAATACGGAAATCAAGGTAATGGTTGTGGCAATGATGGCAAAAAATATTTCGTTCGATCCCTTAACACCCGCCTCCAACGGGGTCATACCCTGCTCAATCTTAACGTAGATATTCTCCATCATGATGATGGCATCGTCAACCACCAAACCAATGGAGAGCACTATTGCCAGCAGGGTTAAAATGTTGATGCTGAACCCTGCAAGGTACATTATGAAGAATACGCCAACCAGCGAAACGGGGATTACCAGGATGGGGATAAGGGTGGTTCGCCAATCGCGAAGGAAGGCAAAAATGATAACCACCACGAGAAAAAATGCAATGTAAATGGTGGTTTGCACCTCCTTAATTGACGACCTTATATACTGGGTGTTGTCGAAACCCACCACAATATTTACATCATCGGGCAGGTCTTTTTTAATAAAATCGATACGCTTGTAAACCTCATCCACAATTTCAATTTGGTTTGCCCCGGGCTGTGGAATAACAACTACCGAAACCATAGGCACACCGTTCATTTTCATAATGCTTCGTAGGTCTTCGGGGGCCAGCTCAGCCCTTCCGATATCACGAACCCTAATCAGCTGCTCGCCAGAACGTTTAAGAATTAAATTGTTAAATTCCTCGGGTGTTGACATAAGGCCCAGCACCCGAATGGTAAGTTCGGTGTTTGCCCCTTCAATACTGCCCGCAGGAAGCTCCACATTTTCACGATTCAGCGCATTTCTAACGTCAAGCGGAGTCATTTGGTACCCGGCCAGCTTCGCAGGGTCGAGCCATATACGCATGGCGTACCTTTTCTCGCCCCAAATGCCAACCGAGCTAACGCCCGAAATGGTTTGCAGCTGCTCTTTCAGAGTAAGATCGGCAATTTCGGAAAGCTCGAGCAGCGAGCGCTTCTTGCTGTTAATGGCAATATTCATTATGGGACGCGCGTCAGCATCGGCCTTCGAAACAGTTGGCGGGTCGCAATCGCGTGGCAAAAGACGCTGTGCCTGCGAAACCTTATCACGCACGTCATTTGCAGCAGTCTCCATGTCAACTGAAAGTTCAAACTCCACGGTAATCCTGCTGCTTCCCTGACTACTCCGGCTGGTAAGGGTGCGAATTCCGGGAATGCCGTTGATTGACTGCTCCAGGGGTTCGGTGATCTGGGTTTCTATAACATCGGAGTTGGCTCCGGGGTAGGATGTGCTCACCGAGATGATTGGCGGGTCTACGCTAGGAAATTCCCTAACACCCAGAAAGGTTATACCTATTGCGCCAAGTAGCAGGATGATGAGGGAAAATACGGTGGAAAGTACCGGGCGATTTATACTTAATGATGAAAGACTCATGTGCTTTACTGGAGATTTATTGCATTAGTAATAATTGTATCAAGCTGAACAGGAATGCCCTGTCGCAGCTGAAGAATGGCGGAGGTAAGCAGAGTGTCGCCAAAGTTGAGGCCTGTGCGCACTTGAATGCGCGACTCGGTGCGTAGCCCGGTGGTAACCCTAACCTGTTCGGCTTTTCCATTCCTGTAGATGAATACCTTTTCACCCTCCATTTCGGGGATTAGCGCCTCGGTGGGGATTGAAACAGCGTTTTCAATTTTTGAAAGCTGCAGGGTGATGCTGGCATAACGACCAGGCTTCAGCTCTTCGTTGGGATTTGGGTACATAGCCCTAACCACGATGGCCCGTGTAGCCATGTCAACCTTGGGTGCTACCGCGTAAACCTTTCCGGTAAACTTACTTTCAATTCCGTCAATAACAAAGCTAATGTCATAGCCCGGGGTTACCTCCCCGGCGTACCGCTCGGGAATGGAAAATTCAATTTTAAGGGGGCTAACCTTAACCAGATGGGCTATTGGGGTTTGGGTTGAAGTGTAGGCACCCTCGCTAATCAAGCGCAACCCGACAATTCCATCAAATGGTGCCCGTAGCTCCGTTTCGGCAATACGCGCTTTAATGAGCATGATATCAGCCTCAATGGCCTGTAGCTCCGTAGATACCTGGTCGTAGCTCTCCCGACTGATGGCATCGCGCTCAAGTAGCTGCTTCTGGCGGAACAGCTTTTCCTCGGCCAGCTTGCGTTGAGCCTGAAGCTTCTGAAGCTGAGCCTGCAGCGGGGCATCGTTTATCTTGGCCAACAAATCGCCCTTTTTCACTTTTGTTCCCTCCTCAAAGTAAATGGCTACAACCTTCCCGGATGTTTCAAATGAAAGGTCAACCTCCTCATCCGGGAGTAAGCTGCCGGTGGTAGAGATCAACTCGCTCATGGATGTTGGAACAATAATAAAACCGTTGGCAAAAAGCGGCTGGCCTCCCCCACCCCGCATGGCCATTCGTCCTGGTACTTTATCTTTAGAATCACTATTTGAAGCATCTTTTACCTTGGGATACAGAATAATCCCAACTAAAAGTAGAGCAATAGCAACCGTAGTAGATATCCTGATAAGCCTTTTAGAAAATGCTGTCATTTGATGCTGATTTTATTTTAAGTTTACTAGTTAACACCTTTGCCTAGTATGACAGCAAAAGTTAAAAAAGGTTGAAAAACAGAAATTCATTTTTCAACAAAATTTAACAAAGAGAATCAAAATATAAGGGATAAAAAAATTAACCTTTCACATGGTCAGGGTTCTCAATTACATGGAACAATAAAAATCAAGAAGTTACCTTGCTAATAACAGGAAGAAATCGAGAAATCGAGTCTAATGCTCATCAGCACACGTGCTAACATTTATCCTTTTCCCTTTAATTCCTTACGCTTCGACAGGGTTATGCCAGGCATTCAACCTTTAGGATTTTTTTATTAATTTCGGGGAGCTTGTTAGGCAATCACCGATACAGGTAAAAGTAAGCTTTCAATGATATGAAACATACTTATAATGTAGCTTGCTCAAACACGCGTTAGCAAAATATGGGTGTTCCATCCGCCCAACCCCGATGCCTTAAAGGTATGGGTCAAGGTATTTGTAATCAGAAATTTAAAAATTTTGTACGGATGAAACCACAAAGTGTAATCAGCAAATTTTTTCACTACTTCAACCTCGAGTCCGAGCTCGACAGCTATGATCGCATTCATGAAAGCATCGTGAAGGACGTGGTGTTCAGGGGAACCAACCTGTGGATTTTAATGTTTGCCATCATTATAGCATCGGTTGGCCTGAATATGAACTCTACAGCGGTAATTATAGGCGCTATGTTGATATCGCCACTAATGGGGCCTATAAATGGTATGGGCTACAGCATAGCAACCTACAACATGAAGCTCTTTAAAATTTCTTTAAAAAATTATGGTTTTGCCGTGCTTGCCGGGCTTTTTGCCTCAACCCTCTATTTTTCAATAAGTCCAATATCAACTGCACATTCAGAGCTGCTATCCCGAACAACTCCCACAATCTATGACGTAATAATTGCTCTTTTTGGCGGGCTGGCCGGAATCGTTGCCATTAGCAGTAAGCAAAAGGGAAATGTTATCCCCGGTGTTGCTATTGCTACAGCGCTTATGCCTCCTCTTTGCACGGCAGGCTACGGATTGGCCACAGGGCAGTTCAACTTTTTCTTTGGGGCGCTCTACCTCTTCACCATTAATACGGTTTTTATAGGTATTTCATCTGTAGCCATTTCTCAAATTCTTAAATTTCCGATAATTGCTGACATGGATGTCAGGCAAAAGAAAAGCATAAACAGATGGATTTCTACGGTAATAATCGTGGTGCTGCTTCCGAGCATTTATTTTGGCTACAGGCTGGTGCAAAATGAGAAATTTAACCTGAATGCTAGCCGGTACATTTCGAATGTAAGTTCCTTTGAGGGCAACTACCTACTTAGAAATAACATTGATGTACGTAAAAAAATCATCACGCTAACCTATGGAGGTGTAAGCTTAACTGAAAAGCAAAAAGAAGCGATTACCCAAAAGGCGAGCAATTTTGATCTCGATGATGCCAAAATACTTATTGAGCAAGGTTTAGCCTTGAATAGCTCAAATGAAACCGACAGTGAGGTTATTAAGCTTAGGTCTGAGCTAACCCGCTTAAATATGATTATCAGGGATAAAGATGCCCAAATTGATAGTATCTCCAGGAAAAGGCAGCTAGGCAAAACCCTCCTGCTGGAGATTCAAGCTTTTTTCCCTAAGATTTCCAGCTGCTCCTATGCCGAAACCTTCCAGTATAAAACCGACAGTTCTCAACCCGATAAAACCACGGTAGTATTTTTCGGTATAACCTCCGGGATAACCCCTGCCGAAAAAAAGCAGATTTCCAACTGGCTCAATGCCAGGTTGAATCAGGACGACATCAAGGTTTTCTGGGAGTATGTGCCTAAAAATTAATTTTTAATTCATTGGCACATTCTTTCGCGCTACATGATGCTTTCTACCACTACTGCTCGGGCCAGAAGTTCAGCATAATTTTCTACAGCCTTCGATTAGCGGCGAAACCTCCTTCCAAAGTATTCCATCTATAATTCCCGCCCTAGCGGTATTCCATATGTTCCTGATCGGTGATTTTTTCGCAGTAATGGCATTTCAGGCTAACATTTTTCTTGTCAACCACCTCAAATTTTGGGGCAACATTCTCAAAGTTGGTAATGCATTTAGGGTTCACACACCTAACTATGCCCGTAATATGGTCGGGAACCTCAACCAGCATTTTCTCAACCACCTCATAATCCCTGATGATGTTGAGCTTGGCATGGGGCGCCACAATGGCTATTCGGTTAATCTCCTCGCGTTCAAAGTACTTGTCGGCAATTTTCACTATGGCCTTTCTACCCAACCGCTGGCTTTCCAGATTGGTTCCAAAGGTAATCTGGTTGGGGATTCTGTCAAGTCCAAGAATTGAGATAACCTTAAATAGGTTCTGAGCGGGAATGTGGTCAATAACCGTTCCGTTTTCAATTGCACTTACACTTAAATGTTTTTTGTCTTTCATCGAATTAATTTATTAGCTGGTTAAATTGCAACGAATTATAAAATATACACTACCACGCCATGCATTCCGTCATGGCACCTCGTAGCTACTTCAGTCCAAGAATTAGCGACATGATGGCCATTCGGGTGTACACCCCGTTTAGGGCCTGGGTAAAGTAGTAGGCTTT
>DCDD01000216.1 GCA_002316235.1 Bacteroidales bacterium UBA1064 | reverse complement strand
GGATGTGGTGAAAACCAACGCCCATTCCGACTTTTTCTCCATGTTTCGCCCTATGACTGCCGAGGAAAAGGCTGTGGGACAGCGTTTTGTTGAGCAAACCTACCAGACCTTTATCGGGCATGTTTCTCAGGGAAGAGGCATTCCCGTGGAAAGAGTTGACGAGATCGGCCAGGGTCGCGTGTGGAGCGGTGCAAATGCAAAAGAAATTAAGTTGGTAGATGATTTTGGCGGGCTAACTGCAGCCATAAAGCTGGCCGCCGAAAAGGCAAACCTCGACACATACCGGTTGGTGGAGCTGCCTAAGCAGAAATCGCCCTTCGAGGAGCTACTTAAGGGGTTTACAACCGAGGCTAAAGCCATGCTGGTGAAGGACGATTTGGGCAAGGGATATAAGTACTACAACAGGGTTATGCAGATGGTTGAAAACCAGGGAGTGCAGGCTAGAATCCCCTATGATGTTGAAGTTTACTAGAATGTTGCCATTCATGCACGGAAAATAGGCATGAAAAGTGTTGAGCGGCTTAGGGTTTACCCTGAGCCGTTTGGCTTTCAACAGCATAGCTACCAACAGAAGTTTGTTAGCTGGATGTTAGAAGTTTAAGGCACAACCCGGTTAGCATGGGTAACGACGTTTGGAACGCTTGCTCGTCAATCCTGAAATCCGGACGATGCAGCTGCAGGGTTGGAGCGCCTGGCGTGCCAACGCCAATTCTGAAAAACACCGATGGGATTGCCTGGCTGAAGTAGGCAAAATCGTCGGTGGTCATCCTTGGCTCCAGGGGAGCAACGTTTTCGGAACCGAAAATACTGCTTGCAACCTCAACGGCTGTTTGAGTAAGGATTGGGTCGTTGTAAACCGACGGGTAGCCCTTGCGAATTTCCACAGAGCATTCTCCTCCCGTAGATCTGGCAATATCACTTGCCATTTGGACAATTAAATCGTGTGCCTTTGCCCTCCATTCCTCGTTCATTGTTCTGAAAGTTCCGGAAATGCTTACCTCGTCTGGTATAACATTAGTTGAGCCATTTGCCGTTACCCGGCCAAACGACAAAACGGATGGGATGTTGGAAGGTGCCTTGCGGCTTACCAGTGTCTGAAGGGATAAAATAATCGTCGAGGCAATGACTACCGGATCAACCAGGGTGTGGGGTAATGCGGCGTGTCCCCCTCGTCCTCTAGCCGTTAGATAAACCTCATCGCCCGATGCCATGTAGCGTCCTGGGCAAAAGCCAACCTTCCCGGTGGTAAGTTCGGGTAGCACGTGCATGCCCACCATATAGTCGGGTTTTACCTCCTGAAATTCATCCGATTCGAGAATGGCCCTGGCACCACCGGGAAGTTCCTCCTCTCCCGATTCGAAAACCAGCACCACTTTTCCACTCCAGAATTCGCGTAGGTTGTTGAGGATTATTGCGGCACCTAGAACCGACGCAAGGTGAAAATCGTGCCCACAGGCGTGCATTACTCCTGCGGTTCGAGAGGCGTACGATTCTCCGGTTTTCTCATCAATGGGCAGTGCATCCAGTTCAGCCCTGAGTCCAATGGTTTTGCCTTCACCTGTGCCGTCAATAGTTGCCAAAAGGCTGTAGCTCTTATCTAGTTTTATTATCCCTATGCCTAACGATTCCAAAAAGCTGGCAACATAGCTTGATGTGCCTGATTCGCGGAACGATAGTTCAGGATTTTGGTGGATATGCCGGTAAATATCACCAGCAACAACCGGAGTAGTCTTGTAGAGTTCCTTTAACTTGTCATTTAGGCTGGCCATCATTTTGCAACCTGGTTAAACCATTCAAACTTACATGTAATTTCCGAAAAAATATTCATCATCAGCACTTTTACGGACGAAAACCTTACATTACTGACTAAAGCCAGATGTTTAGATCATTTCCCTCAAAGCCTTTTTGTCAAAATTTGGTTTACTGTTTGAGGCTCGCACTTTTTTACTTTGAAAAAATTGTTGTAGTTGCCTGTAATTCGTAACTTTGATGTTGATTTGGTTTACTACCTGCCAGGTGAAAATCGTTTTGCTTGCAGTATTTTTTAGCTTTTGAAAATATTGAGTATTGATATTGCTGAAGTATTTTTACCTGGTTTTCGTTTTGAAGGACTTGAACCTGTGTGAGTTCTGCTTACCAGGTATACATGGATAAGCCTAAAGCATAACTATGGTTTGTTTTGAATTTGAGAGGTTTTGAGGCAGTCAAGTTACAACATACTAAATGTAGATAATGATGAAAAGGATTTTGATTTCCGGTTTTGCCTGTGCAATGCTGCTAATAGGTATTGTTGATGCTCAGTCGCAGGTGGCTAGGATTTACTTTAAAGATTCCAATCACGATTACGGAGTGATAAAGGAGGACGATGGCGTTGCATACTACGAGTTTCAGTTTTCCAACACAGGAAGTACACCGCTAATAATTCAGCGGGTTGAAACCTCGTGCGGCTGCACAACACCCGATTGGCCAAAAGAACCCATTGCCCCAGGTAAAAATGGAAGAATTAAGGTGGGATATAACCCATCGGGGCGTCCGGGGGCCTTTTCCAAAACCATTACTGTTTACTCAAATGCCGAAACACCTACGGTTATTCTACAAATTAAAGGGGAGGTTATTCCCCATGTTAAAACTCCCGATGAGATATTCAACATTTCCATCGGCGGTAAGCTATACTTTGAAAAAACCCATATTCCTTTTAGCCGGCTATTCCCCGGGAAAATTTATACCGACACCCTCAAATTTATGAACAAATCAAGCGAGGTGGTTAAGGTTGCTGCCAATGCAGGTGGGTTAAATTTCTTAACCGTAAGGGTTGAGCCCCAGAGTATTAAGCCTAAACAAGTTGGAAATATTATAGTTACCTACGATCCTCAAAAACGAAACGACTGGGGTTTTGTAATGGACAGGTTTATGCTTTCTATCAACGATTCCCTGATTACAAACACCCCAATATCGGTTACCGGCAGCATTGAGGAGGATTACTCCGCCCTCAGCGCCAGTGAGCTGGAAAAGGCTCCCAGGGTAGAATTTAACACAACCTCCTACGATTTTGGCCAGAAGGCTGAGGGAGAACCCGTAGAGTACAGCTTTACCATTAAGAACACAGGGAAAAGCGATCTGCTGATTCGTAAGGTTAAAGCCAGCTGCGGCTGCACAACCGTTCAACCTTCAAAAAACATTCTTAAACCAGGCGAGTCAACCGAGATTAAAGCCCTGTTCAGGACTAATGGGTATTCGGGTAGGCAGAGTAAATCTATTACCGTGATAACCAACGATCCTAAAAGTTCAACCACGGTTCTGCGTTTATCGGGAAATGTTGTTAAGAAATAGTAAGCTGCATTGATGTAATGATGCGGAAAAAGGGCTGCAACTTGCAGCCCTTTTTCGTGAGATTAAGCCACCATTCATTCCATCTGCTCGCAATTATTTTGACCTTCCCCGTTGTTCGCTCCATGCACGGCATCACTTCGCCAGCTTACATTTGCTGCTGGCAAGGGGCTACCGAACAAGCCTGCCATTACATGTTTCTTAACATGTTTTTCAGAAAACATCACTAAGTATAAGAATAACAGACATTTGACTTGAATTTTCATTTTTTGTGAAAAATACGAACCTAAAAAAAAATTCCAACGAAAAATAATTATTTCTTAATGCACTTAATTTTGTGAGCGTTATGGATTTTAACAAACCTTAAATTTAGTAAACACTTTAAAGGAGGCTTTATGAATAAACGTAATGTAGTAATTATTGGCGCTGCCGGAAGAGATTTTCACAACTTCAACACTTTCTTTCGCAACAAGGAGGAGTACAACGTTGTAGCCTTTACAGCAGCTCAGATTCCCGATATTGATGGTAGAAAATATCCTGCAGAGCTGGCAGGAAAGCTTTACCCAAATGGAATTCCCATAGTATCGGAGGAGGAGCTACCCCGCCTGATCAAGGAGAAGAACGTTCATGATTGCGTTTTCTCCTACAGCGATGTCAAGTATCAGAATGTAATGCGGATCAGCTCAATTGTGAACGCAGCAGGTGCAAACTTTATGCTGTTGGGGCCCAATGAGACCATGCTGAAGAGCACTAAGCCGGTTATTGCTGTGGTAGCAACCCGAACCGGATGCGGTAAATCGCAAACATCCCGAAAGGTTATAGAGTACCTGATGGGGCTTGGCCTGAAGGTTGTTGCTGTTCGCCACCCCATGCCCTATGGTGATTTGGTTGCCCAAAAGGTTCAACGGTTTGCTACGGTTGAAGACCTTAAAAAGCATAAGTGCACCGTTGAGGAAATGGAGGAGTACGAACCCCACGTTGTTCGCGGGAATGTTATCTATGCTGGCGTTGACTACGAGGCCATTCTTCGTGAAGCCGAAAAGGATCCAAGCGGTTGTGATGTAATCCTTTGGGATGGTGGCAACAACGACTTTTCGTTCTACAAACCCGATTTGACCATAACCGTTGCCGACCCTCACCGTCCAGGCAACGAGGTAAGCTACTATCCCGGCGAAGTTAACCTCCGTATGGCTGATGTAGTTGTAATTAATAAAATGGATTCCGCTGCTCCTGAGGGTATCCAGATGGTTCGTGATAACATCCGTAGGGTTAACCCCAAGGCCATTGTTGTTGATGGCGCTTCACCCATTAAAGTTGATAACCCCGAGCTGATTACAGGCAAACGCTGCCTCATTGTAGAGGATGGCCCAACCCTCACTCATGGCGAGATGAAGATAGGTGCCGGCACCATTGCAGCTCGTAAGTTTGGGGCTTCCGAAGAGGTGGATGCCCGTCCGTTCCTCGTTGGAAAGCTGAAGGAAACCTACCAGATTTACCCAAACATTGGCCGGATTCTTCCTGCAATGGGCTACGGTGAGCAGCAGCTCAAAGATTTGGAAGGAACCATCAACGCTACCGATTGCGATAGCGTGATTATTGGCACACCAATAGACCTTAATCGCATTATCAAAATAAAGAAACCAAGCACCCGAGTTTACTACGATTTGGTTGAAATTGGTCTTCCCGACCTCAAAGGAGTACTCGAGAAATTTGTGAAACAGCACAAGCTTGATAAGTAGTAAGCAGTATTTTTGAGGTATAATGGTTAAGGCGGCTCAACAAGGCTGCCTTAATTCTTTTTAGTGATGCCTTGCGGTGAAAAAAATCATACCTAAATGTGGCCCATATTGGCCATTTAGAGACTAAAGCCTTTTCTAAATCTTGATCTTGGAGAATGGGAAGTTTTGTAGCCTATTCTTTGTCAACCAAACCTGTTACAGTTCTGTAAATCTGGTTGTTAAGATCGTTAACCAAGTCGAACTCTTCAGCTTTAGCTTTTCGGAACCTTCGTAGCGATAACTGGGAGGTAAATCGGAAGAACTCCCTTCGCCATAGGTAAAAGGCAGCAGCACCAAGGGGTAGCGTGGCCAGGTAGGCCAAAGCTAGCCAAATGTTTTTCAGCACAAATCCAACAACCAGGGTTTGTACTAGATATGCCAGGGGGGTTAAAAGCAACGCCCCGGCATGTTTTATAGAGCTGTGAAACTGAACATCCTTGAACTTTTTGCTGAGCAGGTAGGGGACAGCTATGGGAATAGCGTTGTTTACCGCCCCATACAGGGCAACTGGCATGGTAATTAGCAGCAAGAGCAATCTGATTGGTAAATCCCGAAGGGTTTTTGAGGAAGCAGGCAGGAGTTTTACGGAAAGCCCATTAGCACTTATTATCCTGCCATAATCATTCGCATTTTTGATTATCTCCTCGAATTCCGAAGCATTTGTATTTTTCAGCCTGTCTAGCAGTGAAATGATTTTCTTATCAACCTGAAATTTCTGGTTTTGTGACTTAGGTAGTTTTCTCTCCTTAATGTACCTTGCTGAAAATAGCTCCAGGATGGTAAGGTAGGCGGTATAGTTTTCATCCTCTATGTTGATCATTTCCAACCTCATGCGTTGCTCCAGCTCGGCAATTAGAGCGTTGTAGGCCTGTGCCCTATTCTGCCTGTAGAGCTCAAGGTAGCGGTCAACCTCAATGGGTTCACCCAGCCTGATTAAAAGGTTGCTTCTGAAAGCTACGTAGTTGCTGTACTCTAGCCCAACAGGTACTATCTGAATACCAAGTTTACCGTTGGCGGCATCCTCTGCCTGAAAGGCAATACGGGCAATTCCTTTCTTCAGCTGGCGGAGCTTTTTAACCCCCTCATGGCTTCCCTCGGGAAGCACCACCAACCCATTACGGTTTTGAAGGACATCTAAGGTCTTTTGGAATATCCTGTCGTTGAGAAGGAGATTTTCAAACCCGTCGCGCGAACGGTAAACGGGCATAATTTTAAGAAATGTGAGAATTTTTGAAAGGAAAGGCTTTTTGAATATATCCGCTCTGGCCAGAAATATGGGTTGAAAATCCCTTTTCAGCGTAAGGATGGCAAGGGCGTCCATAAGGGTATTCTGGTGGTTGGGGGCAAAAATCAGGGTGGCATTATCTGGAAGTTTCTCAATCCCAACTATTTCAGTTCTAAAGTACAGCTTAAAGAAAAAATTCTCGTGGCACTTGAGCAACCAGTATGCCAGAGACCATTGCTCAACTTTATCTCGGTTAAAAGGCATTGCGTTTGGGGTATATAATTGTTAGCCTGCAAATGTGATACTTTTTTTTATAAGTTCCATAGAGTTTATGGTAAAGTAATCCGTGTTTGGCATTAGTAGCGTTTGCATTATTGAGCGCTGACGAGTATCATAAAAAATGATTTACAGTAGTATGAGAGCAATAAAATAAAAAAGCATATCTTTGCGGGGCAAAAAAGTAGGTTTAACCAATTAAAAAAGCGTTAAGTATGCCTGTAAAAATCAGACTAAGCCGCCATGGTAGGAAAAAAAATCCCTACTACCACATTGTGGTGGCGGATAGCAGGGCGCCACGGGATGGCAGATACATAGAGAGGATTGGTTCATATAATCCTCTGACAAATCCTGCTACTATTGAATTAAATTTTGATAGGGCATTGGACTGGCTGCAAAAAGGCGCTCAACCTACCGACACCTGTAGGGCTATCCTTTCATACAAGGGTGTTCTTTATAAAAATCACCTGCTCATTGGTGTAAAAAAGGGTGCAATAACCATGGAGCAGGCAGAAGCCAAGTTTGATACGTGGCTCAAGGAGAAGGAAGGCAAGATTAAGGCGAAGATTGACTTCGTAGAAAACAGCAACGCTAAACGAAATAATGAACGACTTGAAGCCGAAGCCAAGGTACGTGAGGCTAGAGCTCAAGCGGTTGCTAAAAAACGAGCTGCCGAGGCTGAAAAGGAAGCTAAAAAATCTTCCGAGAATTCTGCTCAGAATGCCGTGGAAGCAGATGCTGATACTGAGGCTGGCAGCAGTGAAGAATAGTAATGCATGACCGATACTCAGCTTGTTGAGGTTGGCTTTATTCAGAGAACTCATGGTGTTAAAGGTGAAATCCAGATTTCAGTAGCGAATTCAGCTGGCGTTTTACCCGAGGAGTTGGAATTGGTATTTCTTGATATTGAAGGAATACCAGTTCCTTTTTTTATTCAGGGTATAGTTGCTATTTCCGACGAGATTTTGATTGTTAAGTTTGACGAAGTTGATTCGGTTGAGGAGGCTGCTGAGCTGGTTGGCCTCCGTGTTCTTTTACCCTGTGGCTGTTTATCAAATGATGATGGGGGTGTTCCTTTTTCATCCCTAGTGGGTTACCGGCTATTCAGTACCAAAAATGAGGAGCTTGGCATTATTACCCGCTACGAGGAGTTTGCCTATAATGCCCTTTTTGCCGTTACGGCAAAATCGGGAAAGGAGCTGCTTATCCCTGCCGCTGAAAATTTGATTTCAAGAATAGATGATGCTGAACGAATTGTTTGGATGGATATACCTCAAGGTTTACTGGAGGTTAACTCCATGGATTAGGCCTTCTTTCTCAAAATCGGCAATTCTCTCCCTCCAAAGTAAAGGGATCGGGATGGAAAGTCCACTGGAGTTGCTGAAGCAAACCAGCACCGACTTGCTCGTGGTGTAAACCTCTTTTGATACCCTGTTCACAATCTCCTGTCCCATTTTGAGGCTTTTAGTTCCCATTTCGTAGATTCTGGTAAACACCTCTATGCTATCGTAAAGGGTTATGGGTTTCAGGTAATCAATAGTAATGTTGGCCAGCACCAAGCCCTCTGTTTCCAAGTTTAGATGTTCTCCCAGCACCCTATTAAAGTAGGCAATTTTCCCCAGATCGAAGTACTGTTGGTAAACCGAGTTGTTGACGTGGTTCAGCGGGTCAATATCGTTAACTCTTATCTGAATGGGGGTTGAGTGAAAGTAGCTATGCGGTTTTATAGTCATTAACAATATATTTTTTTTGACGATCGATATCCTCGTAAATCGAGTTGCGGCTAATGAACTCCGGAACAATATCCTTCATCAGTGAAACAACCTTGAAGTTGTTGTGTTCGGGTAGAGTTTCAATTAGCCTGTTTATTTTCGGAATGACATTTTCGGGGATCAGATCAGGAACTTTGGCAATCATGATTTTGGGGTGATAGGTGGGTATGGTGTTTTCAGTGTTGTTTAGAAGTTCCTCATAAAGTTTTTCGCCAGGGCGAAGCCCCGTGAAGTTAATTTGTATATCCTTGCCCAGGGTGAGTCCCGAGAGCTTAATCATTTTTTTTGCCAGATCAAGAATCTTAACCGGTTCGCCCATGTCGAATATAAAAATTTCGCCTCCATTACCCATGGCTCCGGCTTCAAGCACAAGCTGGCAAGCTTCCGGGATGGTCATAAAGAATCGCGTAACTTCGGGATGGGTAATAGTAACCGGACCACCCTTCTCAATTTGTTTTCTGAAACGGGGTATAACCGAGCCGTTTGAACCAAGCACGTTGCCAAAACGCGTGGTAATAAAGTTGGTATCAACCTGGCAGCTGAGCGATTGGGTAAAGATTTCAGCTATGCGCTTGCTTGCACCCATAACGTTGGTGGGGTTAACCGCCTTGTCTGTAGAAATCATCACGAACTTCTCTACTCCATACCTTACGGCGGTTTCGGCAATTAGCTTTGTGCCTAGCACGTTGTTGAAAACAGCCTCAGTAGGGTTATTCTCCATCATGGGGACATGCTTGTAGGCTGCTGCATGGAAAACCACGTTGGGTTTAAAAACATCAAAGAGTTTATTTACCCTATAGTCATTGGTAACGCTTCCAATTACAGATTCAAAGTCGTAGAAGTGCAGGTTTTCCTTTAACTCCAGTTCAAGATCGTAAAGCGGAGTTTCGGCCTGGTCGAAGAGCACTATTTTTTTAGGGCTGAATTTGGAGATCTGCCTAACCATTTCGCTCCCTATCGATCCCGCTGCACCCGTTACCAGCACAACCTTGTTCTTTATGTAGTTTTGAATTCTCCTCTTGTCAAGAACAATAGGAGGGCGCTCTAAAAGGTCTTCAATGTTTATGCTTTTTAGCTGGCTGGTGTTAAGCTCTCCGTTAATCCATGCGGTAGCATCGGGTATAACCTGAACCTTTACGTTGAGCTGCAGGCACTTGTCTATTATTTTGTTCTTTTTTACAGGGTCAAGATTTTTTTGGGCGATTAAAATCCTTGAAACGCCATACTTTTGAACAAGGAATTCAATTTTTGAGGTGTTGTATATCCTGACATCCTCAATGGAGTTTCCCTCCTGCTTGCAGTTTGGGTCAATAAAGGCCACCACCTTTAGACCAGCCATGTTGTCCTTGTCAATTGCCCTTTTTGCAGAAGCGGCAAATTGTTCAATGCCTACAATCACAATATTTTCGGCTTCAATATCAACATTTTTAATGGTATAATAAAGCGTTTTGTAGAATAGCCTGGAGCCAATCATAAGAATATTGGTGCCGCAAAAATCTATGAGCAGGATGGAGTTTGGAATTAGGAACTGGCCCGATTTAGAGTAAACTATAAAGTTGATGGTAAACAGTACTATTGTGCTGGAAGTGGTTACCATGAATATCCTTTCAGCATCTTTCAAACTGGTGTACCGAATTAAGCCTGCGTAGGTATGAAACGAAATAAATGCAAGCGCCCTTACAAACAGGACTAGAGGAGCAACTAGCTTTAGGGCATTAACTTGCTCGCTTCCAATCCGAAACTCAAACCGCACGTAGTACGATAGAGTAATGGAAACCAGGCAGATGCATAAATCAATGACGAAAACCAACCAGCGGGGTGCATGTTTTACGGGTGGAATCATGTTAGGTAACATTTTATATTCAAATTTAGGAGAAAAATTGTATCGTTAGAAAATTTTTTTAAGCAAAAATTATTCCTAAAATGAAAATGATGAATAAATTTCAAACCTTTCTGGTTTATTTTAGGTAGTAGAGTAATGCGGGAAGAAAGTCCTGGAGAGCGGGTTAGTTGTATATTCCCACCAAATCACCCCTGAATGATACTTGGTATGATTTCAGCTTATACCCCTTAGTTGGGTAGCCATTATTGTAGAAGTAGTAAACCGTATGGCAATGAGGGCAGGTGGCAGTTCCTGAGCCGTTTTCATCAAGGGCCACCGATGCATTTACTGCAATGTGCTGCGGGCAGGTAGCATCAAAGGCAACTATTTCCTCCTGGTTTAGACGGAATACTATAATCCCGTTGTTGTTGTAACCCTCATTAGGAATTTTTACCGCGCCCATGGGAACGGTTATGTTGTTGTAAAAGGGTTCGTTAAGGTAGAATTCTATGTGAACTGGGACATCGGGGACGATTTCGGGCTCGTCCTCTCCACAGCTGCTAGGCAAAAAAAAGGATGCTGCTATTACTAAAAGTTTAGCTATCTTTGCTCTCATGGTTTTATTCCGGTAAATACATTACAAAAATACAATTGTTTTTGTTACTTATAATACCGGCTTAAACCTGATGGTGAAAAACAGCAACGGATTGCCGTTCGTAACAATTTAACGGAAATGACGTTAGTGTGGGTAGTTGAATTTTTGTTAACTAAATATTTGCTGAAATGGATGGTGGAGATATCCTATTCATAATCATTGTTACCATTTTAGGAATTATCAGCTCGGTTTCCAGGAAGAAAAAAGAGGCGGCCAAACGGGCCATGAAGCAGACCGAAGCAGAGGAGCCTAAAAACTATTCAGAAGGCCAACCAGTTGAAATACCTGAAAATAATAATGAAGACATATATACATGGCCTCAGCAATCAGTAAGCGAGTTTCCGTCCAACGACACTATGCAGGATTTTACTTCTAATTCAAATCCGCGAAATGAAGGGAAGTCTGTGTTGTCTGGCTGGGACAATATGGAGGGTGAGGTTAAATCTGTGGAGTATGAGATGCCGTCAGTGCAGGTAAGCGAAGAGGAGTTGTACGCCCCTAAAAAGTATGAAGAGCTCGATAAAATTCCCACTTCTTCGGGAAGCAGCCTACTCGACCAGCCTGTTAGTCCCTACGAGACAACCTACGAGGGTCTAGCTTCTAGCTATCAGCCTATTGCTTTCGAGGAGCAAGAGGAAGAGTCTAAAGCCCCCGATATGATTTTTGAGTATGAAAAAGTGCTTGAGCAGGAATCGAACCAAGCTGGCATTTTGGATGATTTTGATCCCGCCAAGGCAGTAATCTACTCTGAGGTAATTAATAAAAAATATTTTTAGCTTTCATTTCATTCCGAGATTTTTATTCTAAAATTTGTTATATTTGCAAAAGATGAGAGTTCCGAGCAATCGGAATTCTTTTTTATTTCAGATGTATAAGGAGGTTGAAATGTCCAAAGTGAACTACTTAACCGAAGAAGGCCTTGAGAAGCTGCGTAAGGAGCTCGACCACCTAAAGAGTGTGGAGAGGCCAGCCATTTCCAAAATGATTGCCGAGGCAAGGGACAAGGGCGATTTGTCGGAAAATGCCGAGTATGATGCAGCCAAGGAGGCCCAGGGCATGCTGGAGCTTCGTATTTCAAAGCTTGAAGACCTAGTTGCCAATGCCAGGGTTATTGATGAGTCGAAGATTGATACCGAACGCGTGCAAATACTCAACCGCGTTAAGCTTAAAAATCTGAAAACAAATGCTGTAGTTGAGTACATGCTGGTATCGGAGTCGGAGGCTAACTTGCGCGAGAACAAGATCTCTATCGCCACGCCAATAGCTAAAGCGCTGATTGGTAAAAAAATAGGCGACATAGTAGAGGTTCAGGTCCCTTCGGGTCTGATGAAGTTTGAAATTCTTAGCATATCACTTTAATCCTGTCGGGTTATGGCTTCCATTTTCTCAAAAATTGTGAATGGCGAAATTCCCTCTTACAGGGTTGCTGAAGACGAAAAATATTTTGCCTTTCTTGACATTAACCCTTTGGCTGAAGGGCACACCTTAGTAATACCCAAACAGGAGGTTGATTACCTTTTCAACCTCGATCAGGAAACCCTATCGGGATTAGTCCTTTTTGCCCAGCGGGTTGCCAAGGCAATTGAAAGCGTGATTCCATGTAAGCGTATTGGTGTAGCGGTTTTAGGGCTTGAGGTGCCTCATGCGCATATTCACCTCATACCAATTAATTCCGAGTCGGACATTGATTTCCATAAACCAAAGCTAAAGCTGAATCCTGAACAGCTTGATGCAATTGCCCAAAAAATTGCCACGAAATTTGAATAGCTGTGTGTGGTAGCGGGCTTCCATTCCGTGCCTCTTTGCAGGACAATCAGGCTAATACTTCAACCTATCCTAGAAAGCTTACGAAAAGCATTAGGTTTAAAAGGGTTACTACGGCTCCAAGACCGTAAAGTGTCCATTTTGTAAAGGGACTGTTTTTGTACTTTCCCATCACCTTTTCGGAGGAGGTGAGCCTAACCTGGGTGAATATCGTGAAGGGTAGTTGAATGCTTAGCACCATTTGGGATATTAGCAGTGCTTTAAAAGGGTTATCTATGGCAAATATAACCAGCACAGCAGCTACCAGCGAAAGCAGAATTCCAAGTTTTGAATGGTTGTCCTTTACGTCGTAAGGCTCGTTAAAAATTCCTGCGAATATTGATCCGGCAGCCATCCCCGAGGTTATGGTAGAGGATATCCCTGCAAGTAGCAGAGCTACTGCAAATATATCGGCTGCACTGCTTCCAAGTAATGGTATTAACATGTTTTGAGCCTGACTTAGCTCCGAAACCGGCGTTTGGGTTTTATGAAAAGTGGTTGCAGCAAGTAGTATCATGGAGCTGTTTATGGCCCATCCAACCAGCATGCTGAAAAGGGTATCGAAAAATTCATAGTCGAGTTGTCTTCGTATCACCCTGTCGTCCTGAAGGTTCCACTGTCGGCTTTGAATTACCTCGGAGTGCAGAAACAGGTTGTGGGGCATAACTACTGCCCCGAGAACGCTCATGATAACGAGCATGGAGCCTTCAGGAAACGATGGCGTTACGGAGGATTTGATGGCTTCGGGCCAGTCAATATTAACCAGGCTCAACTCGTAGATAAACGATAGTCCTATTATGGAGACAAATGCTATAATCCACTTTTCAATTGCCCGGTAGCTATTGGTGAATAGCATCACTAGCACAAACGCCAAAACAAGCACTGCGCCAATCTTGATAGGTATGCCGAATAGCATTTGTAGTGCTATTGCGCCTCCCATTATCTCGGCCAGCGAGGTTGAGACTGATGCCAGCATTCCGGTGCCCAGGATAAACCTTGAAACGCCAGGTTTTAGGTACTTTGTGGTTGCTTCGGACAGGCACAACCCGGTGGCAATTCCCAAATGTGCCACGTTATGCTGAAGGACGATGAGCATAATGGTGCTCAGGCTCACCATCCATAGCAGCTTATAGCCATAGTCGGCTCCCGCCGCGAGGTTGGAAGCCCAGTTACCGGGATCAATAAATCCCACAGTTACCAGCAGTCCGGGTCCAATAAACTTGAATATTTCCATCGCTCCCATCACGGGACGATGGTTTTTGGAATCAAACCTTGTAAAAATCTTTAGCATCTTTAAACCGCTATTTATCCGTTACCTGTTTTGTTGCTTACCACCTTAATATTAGTAACCCTTTTTTAGGTGAAAAAGTTCTACTTTTTACCTTTGCGCTAACTCAATCTTTTTCTGCTGTTGCGCAATATGATATACTTTGGCTTGGTGCTCCAATGCTGACTTTTCCGTTTATTCATAGTGGAGTAGAGCTAGGCCTCATCTGTCATATTGCTTTTCATAACCATGTCCACCGTTTTTACCACATGCTCCAGTTCAAAACCCCTCGACAACCCAAATCGGACAAGTTTTGCCCGTAAGTCCGACGGACTTTTAGCCTTAACCTGGTTGGCCTTTGTGGTAATAATATTTTCCAGAGTTGCCCGGTCGAATTGGGGCTGAAGCTCGAGCAGCGCCTCCTTAATTATAGATTCGTTAATTTTTTTTACCCGCAGAGCTGCTGCAATTTTAATGCTGCCCCACTTGTTTAGCTGGCTCTTTTCCCTTACAAACATTTGTGCATACCTTCTGTCATCAACAAATCCCTCATCAACCAACATGGAGACAATCTTTTGAGCCTCTTCGTTATTAATCCCCCATAGTTTAAGTTTCTGCATGATATCCCACACGCACTTTTCCTGCCTTGCGCATAGGTTTTGGAGCCGTGTTAAAGCTTTATCAATACTCACTTTTTCTCTGCTATCCATAATTACAGTGGGTTGATTATGTTTAGCCGGTATAGGTGCCCGAAATCATCCGGTAGCGTTCATTTATATCCTTTCGCAACGTAACCTTGCCAAAATGGTTTGCCTCCAGCAGCTCTACCATTTGGTTGCCAAACTCCTCATTAATTTCGAGGAATAGCCTTCCCCCTTGCTTAATCAACTTGGAGGACTTGCTTACAATAGCCTTGTAAAATTGAAGGGGGTTATCATCACTTACGAACAGGGCTAGCGGGGGTTCGTGGTCGAGCACATTTTTGTGCATAAACCTCCTTTCGGAGCTGCGCACGTAGGGTGGGTTGCTCACCACAATGTCGAAGGGAGCGTTTGGAATCAGGCTGCCGGAAAGGATGTCAGCCTCTACAAAGCAAATCGCGGCGCTGTATATTTTAGCGTTATGCCTTGCAACTTTAAGCGCGTCCGGGGAAATATCAACAGCTGTAAGGGTAGAATCGGGGATGTTTTGTGCCAGGGCAATGGCAATGCAACCCGAGCCGGTTCCAATATCCAGAATTTTAGGTTTTGGTAAGTGGCAATCAGCAATCACCCATCGAACAAGTTCTTCGGTTTCCGGGCGGGGAATGAGCACCGATGGGTTAACAGTTAGATTTAACTCCATAAAAGTGGTTTCGCCCAGCAAGTATTGAATTGGAACGCCTCGAACCAGCTGGCCTGTCATGTCTAATATATTTTTGGACAGGCTGGGGCTGACTTGGGCGTTTGGGGTTAGGTGAACATGGTAGTAGGGAATTTTAAGCACATGTTCCAGCAGCATCCTACGCAAGGAGTTTACCTCACCGGAAGTAAAAAATTGGTTCAGGACTAAGCCCACCTCATCAAATAGCTGCCTTTGAGTGTAACTCTTCATTTAAAAATTTAACTTTGTCATAGCACAAATTTAGGTAATATTTATGGACAACCTCGATGTGGATAAGCTTTACATGTCTCGCTGCCTGGAGTTGGCCTTAAACGGGATGGGAAGTGTTGCTCCAAACCCCATGGTGGGTGCTGTTGTTGTACACAACGGTAAAATCATCGGTGAGGGATTTCATGCGCAGTATGGTGAGGCACATGCCGAAGTTAATGCCATTAACTCGGTTAGGGATAAATCGCTGTTGCAGGATTCAACGCTTTACGTTTCGCTTGAGCCCTGCTCGCATTATGGTAAAACTCCTCCATGTACCGACCGAATTGTTGAGTATGGCATTCCGCGGGTAGTGGTGGCCACAACCGATCCAAACCCCAGGGTCTCGGGCCGCGGGTTGGAGCAGCTGCGTAAGCATGGAGTTGAGGTTTCTCTGGGTATTCTTGAGGATGAAGCATTGCTGCTAAACAGGAGGTTTATCACCTTTCATACCTGCAAAAGACCCTATATTATTCTTAAATGGGCTCAAACTATAGATGGATTTATTGATCTGGTTAGAACTGCTGAAACACCTGTTGGTTCTGTTTGGATAACTAACGAGCTGGCACGCTCGCTGGTACATAGATGGAGAAGCGAAGAGCAGGCAGTGATCGTCGGAACCAACACCGTTGAAAGGGATAACCCACGCCTGAACATCCGCAGCTGGAGTGGAAGAAATCCCATTAGGGTGATTGTTGATCGAAAGTTGCGCCTGAGTAGGGATGCCAATGTTTTCGATGGAAGTCAGCCTACAATTTTGTTCATTGGGAATAACAGCAGCGCGCTGGTGCGTAAATCGGAATTTGCAGGCATCTCAAACCTGGAGATGGTAACAATCGACTTTGCCAAAGGCTCCGAGCAGCAAATCCTAAAAGAGCTGAGCGATCGGGATGTTATTTCATTGATAATTGAAGGCGGTGCAACGCTGCTCAACAACTTCATTCAGAAAAACTTATGGGACGAGGCACGGGTATTTGTTGGCAACCGCTTTTTTGGCGAGGGAGTGAAGGCCCCTCTTTTTAAGGGCGATCCTGTATCCTACGAAGAGGTAGGGGACAGCAAGCTATTCATTTATCGGAATCAGCAGGGAAGAAGCAACAGGTGAAATACTAATAACCTTCAGCATATCGTTTCAAATTTACCATTGTAGTTTTGCAGTGCCAGGCGTAACCGCGTTGCAAAAGTTACAGTGCTGCAAATTTAATAGCATCCGAATCCCATGTTGGCGCTTTTTCTATGGCCGGAATAACCTCCTGGGGGGTTTCCACAAATGTCCAAATACCTGCATGTTCAGGCCGCATGAAGTGCTCATCAATCATCTTGGCCAAAAGTAATTTTAGGTAATCGTAGAATCCATCGGTATTGAGAATGATTATGGGTTTCGTAAATTTTCCCAACCTTTTTAGGGTGATTACCTCCATCAGCTCCTCAAGCGTTCCACAGCCGCCAGGCAGGGCGACTACGGCATCAACATCCTTAATGAGGAGCTTTTTCCGCTCATGCATATCCTTAACCAGCTTTAGCTCGGTGAGATTCTTATGTCCCCACTCAACTTTATTCATAAATCGGGGCAATATACCTACCACCATGCCTCCATTCATAAGAGCGGTATCGGCCAGACATCCCATAAGCCCGTGAGAACCACCACCATACACTATGATGTCGCCTCTGTTGGCCAATTCCGAGGCTAGCTGACGGGTTGCATCAAAATACTTTTGGTTAATTTTTGAGCTGGACGCACAGTAAACCGAAATTCTCATAAGGAAAAGATTAAATGGGCTCTACGTTTGCAAGAACATGCGGTTAGTCCTTTATTTCGGGAATGCCGCTGTTTGTAATGCACAGCTGATGGAGAATACCGGTTAGAATCTATTGAAAACTCCATTTGCTGCAACGCGAATGGTGGAAGGGGGATTTTGGGTAAAGATAATGATGAAGATGTTTAGTAGAAATAGGTAAAACCACCACAACATCGGGTTAATAACCCTAAACATCATGGTGGTATGAAAATTTTTAAAAAAACTACCTGAGTAGGGCTTCAAGTTTGGAAACCAGGTTGCTTTTAGGAACAGCTCCAACCTGCTTGTCGGCCAACTGTCCATCTTTAAAGAACAGCACGGTAGGGATATTCCTGATGCCGAAACGCGCAGCAATGCCAGGGTTATTATCCACATCAACCTTTGCAACAACAGCTCTATCCTTGTATTCATCGGCAATTTGTTCGATGTAGGGGGCAATCATTCGGCAGGGGCCACACCATTCTGCCCAAAAATCAACTACAGCAGGTTTGCCGGCATTCAGCACCACCTCGTCAAAGTTGGAATCGTTTACTTCTTGTGCCATGACAACTATTGTTTTAAATTGATAATCTAATTCGTTTACCAGTACAAAATTAAAACGAAAATTAATACCAAAGGTTCAGCTTGTAATTAGTTTATACTCCAGCTCATTATCTGCCAGGAAGTGAATAAGTTCGGTGTTGATGCTAACCCGGTGCGATCGGGAAAACAGGTCAACCGAAATCCTGTTTTCCACATCTACCACCTTAAATCGAAGCGATACCTTGGCATTCTCGTGGGTTAACCTGGTAAAATCGTCAATAAGTATGTCGTTAATTTCAGTGGTGGGAAGGGTAATCGAAATACCCTTTATTTGTTTTTCCCGAACGTCGTAAAGCATGCTCATACTTTTGATGTGAAGCTCCAACTCCTCTGGTTTAAAGGCTTTGGGCTGAACTTTTCCCTTAATCATCACCATGTAACCGGTGTAGCAGAAATTTCGATAGGTTTCAAAGTCCTTTCCAAACAGCATGATGTCCATGGTGTCGGAGTAGTCCTCAATGGTGAGCCTGGCGTAAGGTTTGCCATTTTTGGTAGTATCAATCTTAGCCTTAACCACCATACCGGCAATGGTTACTTCCCTGTTGTTGAAATCTTCGAGGTTTTTAAGTTCGGCCAGGTTGGTGTTGCATAGGTTCTCAATTTCAAACCGAAACTCGTCAAGTGGATGAGCAGAGAGGTAAATGCCAATGATTTCCTTTTCCTTGTTCAGCTTTTCGATGGTTGGCCAATCGTCGGTTTTGGGAGGTTCGGGTTGTGGTACCTCAAATCCGTTGGTTGCACCAAAAAGGGTCATCTGCTTACTGTTTTTTTCCAATTGAACCTTTGCTCCGTAGCGCATCAGGGTTTCCATGAAGGTTACACCCTTGGAGTCGGGTGTAAAATAGGCGCCCCGGCTAATGGGGCTAATGTTGTCGAAAGCGCCAGCCAGCACGAGCGATTCCAAATTTTTCTTGTTAACTGTTTGGAGGTTAACCCGCTCCATGAAATCGTATATATTTTTAAATTTACCCTCATGGTTGCGAGTTTCGATAATGTTAGCTGCTGCATTTTCGCCCATTCCCTTGATAGCTCCCAAGCCGAATCTGATGTCGCCGTTGGGCATCACTGAGAACTTGTAGTTGCTCTCATTCACGTCCGGTCCCAGCACTTGCAGGCCCATTCGACGGCACTCGTCCATGAAAGTGGTTATTTTTTTAATATCCGAAAGATTCCGGCTTAGCACAGCCGCCATGAACTGACCCGGGTAATGTGCCTTGATGTATGCGGTTTGGTAGGCCAGAAAGGCATAGCAGGTGGAATGTGACTTGTTGAAGGCATATTCGGCAAAGGCTTCCCAGTTGGTCCAGATTTTTTCCACTTTAGCCTGGTCGTGTCCGTTGTTGATGCATCCATGGATAAATTTTCCCTTCATTTTGTCCATGACGTCCCGGAGTTTTTTCCCCATTGCTTTTCGCAGAGAATCAGCCTCACCCCTTGTAAATCCGGCAAGTTTCTGCGAGAGTAGCATCACCTGCTCCTGGTAAACGGTTATTCCATAGGTATCCTTTAGGAATTCCTCCATTTCGGGTATGTCGTACTCTATTTTCTCCCGGCCATGCTTCCGGTTGATGAAGCTGGGGATATACTCCATAGGCCCCGGGCGGTAGAGCGCATTCATGGCAATGAGGTCCTCGAATCGGTTTGGCTCCAAGGCTTTAAGGTATTTTTTCATTCCGGCCGACTCAAACTGGAAAATGGCGGTGGTATCGCCCCGAGAGAAGAGTTCGAGTGTTGTCGAATCATCCAAGGGGATATTGTCTATATCGAGCGATTTTCCGGTTGATTCCATGATAAGCTGCAGGGCATCCTTAACAATGGAAAGGGTTTTCAGTCCAAGAAAGTCCATTTTCAGAAGGCCAATGTCCTCCATATGGTTGCCCTCATACTGGGTAACGAAGAGTTTGGCCTCCTTGTTGATACAAAGGGGGATGTAGTTTTCCAAATCGTCGCGTCCAATGATGATGCCGCAGGCATGGACACCTGTTTGTCTGATGGTTCCTTCAAGAACCTGTGCGTGCTTTAGTGTTGCCCTCACCAGCTCGTTGTCCGATTTCAGCTCCTTTTCCAGCTCGGGAACCTCTTTAATGGCAGCCGGCAGGGTAATGCCAATGCGTTCGGGAACAAGTTTCGACAAACGCTCGGAGGTTGAGAGGTCAAGGTTTAACACTCGGGCAACATCCTTTATGGACGATTTGGCTGCCATGGTGCCAAAGGTTACAATGTGGGCCACACGTTTTTCGCCGTACTTTTGAACCACGTACTGGAGCACATCCTCCCGGCCATCCTCGTCAAAATCAATATCAATATCGGGCATGGAGATGCGGTCGGGGTTGAGAAACCGCTCGAACAGCAGGTTGTATTTTATGGGGTCTATGTCGGTAATTTTTAGGCAGTAGGCGACTACGGAGCCAGCGGCCGAACCTCGTCCAGGACCAACCGATACCCCCATTTCGCGGGCAGCCCTTATAAAGTCCCAAACAATCAGGAAGTAGCTGGGGTAGCCCATACGTTCAATTACCTGAAGTTCGAACTCTATTCTACTGCCGATCTCGTCGCTAAGGGTATCGCCCCAGCGCAATTTTGCTCCTTCGTAGGTAAGGTGGCGCAGGTAATCATTGTCATCGGTGAAACCATCGGGAAGCGGGAAGTTAGGCATAATGGGCTTGTGGCTAAGATCGTAAAATTCAACCTTATCCAGTATTTCCATGGTGTTGTGAACTGCTTCGGGATGCTCGGAAAAGATGGAAAGCATTTCCTCCTCGCTTTTCAGGTACTCCTGAAAGGTGTAGCGCATACGGTTGGTGTCGTCAATCCGCTTGTCGGTGTTAAGGCATATTAGCAGGTCGTGCGAGGCGGCATCATCGGACATGACGAAGTGGACGTCGTTGGTGGTAATGCACTTTACTCCTGTTTTTACCGACAGCTCTAACAATGCCTTGTTTACCTTCAGCTGGTTTTCGTAAACCTCGTAGTCAATGCGGGGTTCACCGGATTTGTGGAGCATGAGCTCCAGGTAAAAGTCGTCGCCAAAAATATCCCTGTACTCCATTATTAGCCTCTCGGCTTCGGCGATGTTGTTGTTAAGTATGGCTTGAGGTATTTCGCCTCCCAAACAGGCGCTGGAGGCAATTAGCCCCTTGCTGTACTGTCGCAGGAGCTCCTTATCAATGCGGGGCTTGTAGTAGAAACCCTCGGTGTAGCCATAGCTAACCAGCTTCACCAGGTTGTGGTAACCTTCCAGGTTCTTGGCCAGAAGAATAAGGTGAAAGTTATGGCGGTCCTCCTTGTCCGTGCGGTCGAAACGGCTGTTTTTTGCCAGGTATGTTTCGCAGCCGACTATGGGTTTAAAAAGTTGTTTTTCGGCCTCCCTCAGCTGCTCGTTCAGCAGGTCTAGAGAAGGGCTGTTATCAGCCACACTACTTCCGGAGCTTATGCCTTTAATTTCAGCTTTTATGCTTTCTATTTCCTTAAGAACAGGGCTATTACTTTTTTTTACAGTATTCAGAAACTCCTTTATGCCGAACATGTTGCCGTGATCGGTTATGGCAATTCCTGGCATGCCCAGCTCTTTTGCCCTGCTTACTAGCATTTCAATGCTCGATGCTCCATCCAGTATGGAGTAGTGGCTGTGAACATGAAGATGTACAAAACTTCCCATTTACTTAATTGTAGTCAATACTCAGATTTACGAAATGGCAGGATGAAGCGTTACCGTCATGAAAACGAAGGTGATTTTAAATTGAAAATCTTGGGATTCAAATGAATGAACTTAGCCATTAACCCTACCTGTTATCGTGCGAATTTACCAAAATATGGGGTAGGTAAAATGGATGTTGATAACTATTGAATTTTCTTTTCGCATTCAGGTTT
>DCDD01000174.1 GCA_002316235.1 Bacteroidales bacterium UBA1064 | reverse complement strand
TGAAAAAGAATGGTGTTGTTGTACTTGTAAATTCTCCAAACTTCATCTATTCCCCACGCCTTTCCCGCAATTTTTTGGGTGAGCGAAGTATAGGTAAGGTCGTTGCCATTACTGTAGGTGTAGTAGCCAAATTCCTCGAATGCCCCTACATAAATGGTGTCGTTTATACACAGCACCGATCTAACCAGGCTGTTTCCGGGGATGGGGAAAAGATCCCAGCTATTCCCGTCAAACCGGAGCAGGCCATTGTTATTGGCAAAATACATAAAACCTTGTTTATCCTGCGAAATACCCCAGTTTTGCGTGCCTGCCCTGTAGTCAGTTTTTCGGAAATGCTTCATTACAGGCAATCCTGTGGTAATTATCTGTGAATGGCCTAGAGTAAAAGTGAATATTAATAATGTGGTAAGCAGAGGGATGCTCCTTTTGGTTATGCTGGTTGATTTAATACTCCTAGAAAAGTTCATTTTTATGGGCTATGTTTCTAATGGACTTTGGTTTATATGCTCCGTTCGATTTTTAAATCTGGCAATAACAACCTTTCATCATTTGGGATAAAATTATTAAAAAATTACTACGAACGGTTAATTTTTCAACAAATAGCAGGGTAAGCTGATAGGTGTCAGTACAATTTTCAAACGTTTACGCCACAACCGGTCAATAATAAGCCAACATTAGCCGAAGGCAATTAAAAAAGGGTAACTTTGTAGTCGTGTACGAACATAAAGGTTACTGAAAACGTTCCTGGTGTGTGGTTTTAAATGAAAATATAACTTACAGGATATGAAACACGGAAAGGTTTTACTGATGATTCTTGATGGCTGGGGTATTGGAAATAAGGATAAATCGGACGTAATATACAGCACCCCAACGCCAAATATTGATACCCTAACGGCAGCTTACCCAAACGCCCAGCTCCTGGCATGTGGTGAAAACGTTGGCCTACCTGATGGCCAAATGGGAAATTCGGAGGTTGGACACCTGAACATTGGCGCTGGTAGAATAGTTTACCAGGATCTGGTGCGGATAAACAAGGATATTAAGGAAAACAAGCTGAGCAAAATGCCCGTGCTGGTTGAGGCTCTTAGCTACGCCAAGAGTAATAATGTTAGCGTTCACTTTATTGGTCTGGTTTCCGATGGCGGAGTTCACTCACTCGATAAGCATTTGTATAACCTGCTTGATATTACTAAGGAGTATGGCCTGTCAAGAGTATTCATTCATGCTCTGACCGATGGCCGCGATACAGACCCACAAAGCGGTCTGGGCTTTATCAGAAATCTCGAGAACCATATAAAAACTAGCAATGGGATTATCGCCTCGCTGGTTGGTCGCTACTACACCATGGACAGGGACAAGCGTTGGGAACGCATTCGCGAGGGTTACGACCTGATGGTTCATGGAAAGGGCAAGCCCACGACCAACATGGCTAAGGCTGTTGAAGAATCATACAGGGAGGGCGTAACCGATGAGTTTATCAAGCCCATTGTCAGGGTTGACGAGAACGGAAACCCTGTCGGCCTTATTCGCGAAGGCGATGTAGTTATCTGCTTTAACTTCCGCACCGACCGTCTGCGCGAGATTACTATTGCCCTTACTCAAAAGGATATGCCCGATTTCGGAATGAAAACCATTCCGCTTCACTACGTTACCCTTACCCGCTACGACGACACTTTTAAAAATGTGAACGCTATTTACGAGAAGGATAACCTCATCAACACGTTGGGCGAGGTTGTTTCTGTTAATGGCCTGAAGCAGCTACGCATTGCTGAAACCGAAAAATATGCCCACGTTACCTTCTTTTTCTCGGGTGGGAGGGAGCAGGAGTTTGAAGGCGAAAGCCGAATACTTATCCCTTCGCCCAAGGTGGCTACCTACGATTTGCAACCCGAAATGAGTGCGTTTCTTGTTAAGGATGCCATTGTGGAGGAGCTTAAAAAGCAAACCCATGACTTTATTTGCCTTAACTTTGCTAATGGCGACATGGTGGGGCACACTGGCGTTTACACGGCCATCCAAAAGGCCGTTCAAACGGTTGATACTTGTGCCGGGGAGGTTGTTAGCACGGCCAGGGCTAACGGATATGACGTAATTATTATTGCCGACCATGGTAACGCCGACTATGCTCTTAATCCCGATGGTTCGCCAAACACAGCCCATTCGCTTAATCCCGTCCCCATTATCATGGTTTCCGATAAGTTCAAAGCTGTTGATAGCGGTGTCCTGGCCGATGTGGCACCCACCATTCTTACCCTGATGGGGCTGACTATTCCTCCGGAAATGACCGGAAGGGTTTTGTGCCACTAGCACACCCCGCCAACATGATGATTCAGATTGACGACAAGGTGGTCAGCAGCGAAATACTTACCCAAAGGTTTTGCTGCGAAATTGCTTCCTGCAAGGGTTTATGCTGTGTCCAAGGGGTATCGGGCGCACCTCTTACCCAACAGGAGGCTGACTTACTTGACATTTTGCTCCCAGCCATTAAGCCATTTCTTTCAGCAAAGGGCATGCAAACCATTGAAGGGCATGGAGTCTCTGTGGTTGATTTGGATGGCGACCTGGTTACTCCTCTAGTTGAAGACAAGGAATGCGCCTTTGCTATTTTTGAAAATGGAGCCGCATGTTGTGCCATTGAGAAGGCATGGAGGAATAAAAGCATTGATTTTCAGAAGCCTATTTCGTGCCATTTGTACCCAATTAGGGTAAAACAGTACGCCACGTTTACCGCACTTAACTACGATGTCTGGAAGGTATGTGACCCCGCACGCTTGTTGGGCGATAAGTTAGGGCTGCCTGTTTTCCGTTTTTTAAGAGATGCTATTGAGCGTGCCTACGGAAAGGAGTTCTACAACCAGCTTGAAGAAGCAAGCAAGCTGCTTTCTGCCCGGCAACCCGACAGCTAAAATTATTAAAAACCAATACTTTTACCTGCCATGGATACCATAAAGTCGTATGTTGAAGCCAATAAAAATCGCTTTTTGGAAGAACTGTTCGAGCTTCTTCGCATTCCATCCATTAGCACCCTGCCGGAGCATAAAGTCGACATGCTTAAAGCTGCTGAGTACTGGAAAAAAACACTTATAGAAGCTGGTTCTGATAGGGCTGTGGTTATGCCTACCGCAGGCAATCCTGTGGTTTATGCTGAAAAAATTATTAACCAAGCTCTTCCCACAGTTTTGGTTTACGCCCACTACGACGTAATGCCCGTTGACCCGTTAGAGCAATGGATTTCAGACCCTTTTGAACCCCAGATTCGTGATGGTAAAATCTGGGCACGGGGTGCCAACGACGACAAGGGACAATCGTTCATTCATGCCAAAGCTTTTGAACTTATGGTAAAAACCAACTCCCTTCCCTGCAATGTGAAATTTATGATCGAAGGGGAGGAGGAGGTTGGCTCGGTTAGCCTCGGGAAGTGGTGCGCCGATAACAAGGAGCTGCTTAAATCCGATATCATTTTAATTTCAGACACCTCAATGATGGGTCCCGATACCCCCTCAATCACCGTTGGACTAAGGGGCTTAGCTTATGTTGAGGTTGAGGTAGCCGGACCCAGTAACGACTTGCATTCCGGACTTTTTGGTGGAGCAGTAGCTAACCCTGCCATTATTTTGGCCAAAATGATTGCTTCGCTCCATGACGAAAACAACCGAATTACAATACCCGGTTTTTACGATGATGTGCTGGAGGTAAGCGCAGAAGAGAGGGCAGCAATGGCCAGGGCTCCCTTCAACCTTCAGGGCTATAAAAACTCACTTGACATTGACGATGTTCATGGCGAAGTTGGATTTTCCACCATTGAACGAACAGGAATTCGCCCCTCATTAGACGTGAACGGTATGTGGAGCGGCTATACGGGCAATGGCGCTAAAACCGTTCTGCCATCAAAAGCTTTTGCTAAAATTTCTATGCGTCTTGTCCCTAACCAGGACTACAATAAAGTTGCCTTGCTTTTTAAGGATTACTTTGAATCCCTGGCGCCCAAATCCGTTAAGGTGAAAGTAAATATCCATCATGGTGGACAGGCCTATATGGCTCCAATCACAACACCCGCTTACCTTGCCGCCAGCCTGGCAATTGAGGATGTATATGGCAAAAAGCCCATTCCTTTCAGAAGTGGGGGAAGTATTCCAATTGTCAGCACTTTTGAACAGATTTTGGGCGTAAAATCCCTACTCATCGGCTTTGGTCTTGAATCGGATGCCATTCATTCCCCTAACGAAAATTTTTCGCTCCACCAGTTTTTCAATGGTATCGATACGATTGCCCGCTTTTACGGCTACTTTGGTGGGCATAACGTTTAGCTAATCGCTGCTGATACCTGCACTAGCAAACAGTTTCATATTTAGGGTAGAAAAATTTTCAAAAGGGGAACACCAATTTTTGCAAATTTTCTTGCAGCTTTGCAGCTTAATTTTACTGCCATGCAAAAAAAATTGAATATAGCCATTATGGCTGGGGGCAACTCATCAGAGGAAAATATTTCACTTATGGGCGCCTCGCAGGTGGAGGGTTGGCTCGACCCTGGAAAGTACAATCCTTATAAGGTTCTGGTTAAGGGAACCGATTGGACATGCATGGTTGGTAATGGTGTTGCTGTTCCGGTTTCGAAGGATGATTTTAGTGTTTCATTGAATGGCGTTAGGGTAACTTTTGACTGTGCACTAATTGTTATTCATGGAAACCCCGGGGAGAACGGCTTACTTCAGGGATACTTTGAAATGCTCAACATACCCTACACAACGGGTGGTGTGCTCAACGAGGCTATTACCTTCAACAAGCACTTCTGCAAGTTGCTCCTCACAGGTACAGGGGTAAAGCTGGCAAGAGAGGTTTTGGTTCATCGGGGAGAAGAAATTGATGTTGATGCTGTAGCTAGTAAACTCGGGTTGCCTGTTTTTGTGAAGCCCAACGCCAGCGGTAGCAGCTACGGGGTTAGCAAGGTGAAGCACCCGGACGAAATTCTGCCTGCTCTCAATAGGGCATTTTCCGAGGATAGCACTGTCATTATTGAGGAGTTTATTGCCGGTAGGGAGCTGACCTGTGGTGCTTTTAAGTCGTTTAACAGGGAGTTCATACTGCCCGTTACCGAGATTGTTCCCGAGAAGGAGTTTTTCGACTATGAAGCCAAGTATCTTAACAAATCCAAAGAGATTACTCCCGCTCCTATTCCTGAAGACCTGTATGGAACCATACAGGGGCTAACCTCTAAAATATATGACGTTTTGGAATGTCGGGGAATTGTCAGGGTTGACTATATTGCGGGAGCAAATGGCATTTACTTTCTGGAGGTAAACACCGTCCCGGGTATGAGCGAAGCTAGCATCGTGCCCCAGCAGGTGAGGGTAATGGGTGAAAATATGCGCGATATGCTAACGCTGGTTATCGAGGATGCCCTGCGAAGGGCAAAATAGTTTAGTTAGTAGCTCTTAGCTTAAGTTCTTCCTGATGGCTGCAATCGCAAAAGGGCTTGGTGTTCGATTTTCCGCAGGTGCAAAGGTAAACTTTACCGGCTTCGGCAACCTCCAGCTCGTTTCCGTCAATGTCAACTATCCTGAATGTCCCCTCAACCCTCACCGGGCCATGCTTTAAGAAATGCAGCGATGCTGCATGTTTTGCCGATTCGATCATTGTTATTGCTCCTCCTTATCCCTAAATCCAATCTTGAAATGCATGCCGTCGCAGAATGGCTTTCCCTGCGAGTGCCCACATCGGCACACCGATACCATTTTCATGCTTTTCAGCTCGACACCATCAGCATCGAATAGCTGAAAATCTCCGGATAGAAGCAACGGCCCATTGGGCATTACCTGAATTTTCACCGGTTTAACATTCTCAGTGCCTGCTTCACTTGTTGGCTTAATCTCCCTGACCACCTTGGGAGAGGTTTCATGCTCGTTTCTGCTGTTTTCGAGCCAGCTGAAGGTGAGGGCGTTTGTCGGACACTCATTTACAATTTTAAGTATCTGATCGGTGGTTCCCCCGCTCATGTCAATCCATGGCCGTTTACGGGGATTGAAAACCGATGCCAGCCTCGTGAAACAAATTGTTGAATGTATGCACTCTGCCGGTTGCCAGTAAACAGTTATCTCATCGTTGCTATACTTCTTCCTGATGTTTCCCATGATGAAGTGGCTGAAGGGTATTTTTTTACAAACGTAGCGAATTCTGTAAATGTTCAGCTGCTAAATTAAAATTTTTTAGTATAAAGGCCATAGAAACACAAATTACGAATTTTACACTTATACCCTTAAAAAAAATGGGTAAATAAAAATATTTATACAAATAATTTAATAAATGATATTAGTATTTGAGGGTGAGTGTTAAAATAAGTATATATTTGCAGCATCAAACTAAAATCTCATGTCAAAATTACGATTCTCGGCATTCAAAGAGGCAGTAAATCGTCCGGTAGTTGATGCTAACGGTACGTATAGTGCCAAGCAGTCTGAAATTTTCGGAATAAATGTCTTCGACAGGGAAAAGATGAAAAATTTCCTGTCGGCAGAAGCCTATGAGAGCATGATTACCTCAATAGATGAGGGCAAGCATATAGACCGGAAAATTGCAGGGCAGGTGGCTGCAGCCATGAAGGCATGGGCTATAGAGCATGGTGCAACACACTACACCCACTGGTTTCACCCGCTGAATGGCTCTACAGCCGAAAAGCACGATGCTTTTCTTTCGGTAAGCTACGACGGGAAGCCACTTGAGGTATTCAATGGTGACATGCTGGTGCAGCAGGAGCCCGATGCGTCCAGCTTTCCGAACGGAGGAATTAGAAACACCTTTGAAGCCAGGGGCTACACAGCATGGGACCCTTCTTCTGCAGCGTTCATCATGGAGCATACGCTTTGCATACCTACCATATTTGTATCCTACACAGGAGAGGCACTGGATTACAAAACACCCCTGCTGAAGTCGCTGGCCCTACTCGATAGGGCAGCTACCTCCGTTCTGGAGTACTTCGACCGGAATGCTAAAAAGGTTTTCGTTACCCTGGGGTGGGAGCAGGAATACTTCTTGATTGACGAGGCGCTCTACAATGCCCGTCCCGATCTTGCTCTTTGCGGAAGAACCCTGATGGGCCATGCTGCAGCAAAGGATCAGCAGCTGGAGGATCACTACTTTGGCGCCATTCCGGCACGGGTATCTGCTTTTATGCGCCATTTCGAATTTGAAGCCTGTAAGCTTGGAATCCCGGTGAAAACCCGTCACAATGAAGTGGCACCCAACCAGTTTGAATGCGCCCCAATTTTCGAGGAGGCCAACCTGGCTGTGGACCACAACCAGCTCATCATGTCGCTTATGGACAGAATTGCCCGCCAACACGGATTTAGAGTACTTTTCCATGAAAAACCTTTTAAGGGTATTAACGGATCAGGCAAGCATAGCAACTGGTCCATGATGACCGACACGGGGATTAACCTGCTATCGCCCGGTAAAACACCGAAAAACAACCTACAGTTCCTCACTTTTCTTATTAACACTATTAAAGCAGTCCACGACTACCCCGATCTACTGATTGGAAGCATTTCGTCGGAGTCGAACTCGCATAGGCTGGGCGCCCACGAAGCTCCACCCGCCATTATGTCGGTTTTTATTGGCGAAACGCTTACCCGCGTGCTCGACGAGCTGGAGGAGCGGGTTAGCGATAAAAAAATGACCCCTGATGAAAAAACGGAGCTTAAACTCGACATTATAGGGAAAATTCCGGAAATTCTGCTCGACAACACCGACCGCAACCGCACCTCACCTTTTGCCTTTACCGGCAACCGCTTCGAATTCCGTGCTGTGGGTTCCTCCGGAAGCTGCGCATCGCCCCTGATTGTGTTGAATACTGCCGTTGCCAACCAGCTTAACCAGTTTAAAAAGGAGGTTGACGAGGCGATTGAGCGAGGCATAAAAAAGGATGAGGCCATTATGCAGAGCCTGCGAAGGGCAATTATCGAGTCACGAAAAATTCTCTTCGAGGGCAACGGCTATAGCAATGAATGGGTCGAAGAGGCTGCTAAACGAGGGTTGCCCAACATTCCCAACCCAATTGAGGCCTTCAGTATATTTCTTCACAATTCGTCCCAAAAGCTTCTCTCCGGCAACAATGTCCTTTCTGTGAAGGAGCTGGAAGCCCGGCATGAGATTTTTAACGAAACCCTGATGAAGAAGGTGCAAATTGAAGCCCGTATTCTGGGCGATTTGGCCATTAACCATATCATCCCAACAGCTATTTCTTATCAGAACACGCTGATTAGCAATGTAAAAGGGCTAAAAGAACTTTACCCCGACGAATGGGAGAAGCTGGCCGTGCACCAAATAGGCCTTATTAAGGAAATCTCCGAGCATATTAGCGAGATAAGCAACCAGGTTAACGATATGGTTGAACGTCGCAAGGAGGCTAACCGCGTTGACGATGTGGTTGAACGGGCTCGTTTATACGCTCAAAACGTCAAGCCCTTCATCGAAAGCATACGCGTTCACATTGATAAGCTGGAGATGATTGTGGATGACGAGATGTGGCCTCTGCCCAAGTACAGGGAAATGCTCTTTATAAGGTAATTGAAACGCCCTGTGGTTTTGGTTTTGGATGTTTTGGTTAAATTTTGCAATTTCTTGTAGGTTTGCATAGCTCCTGCATTACATTAAACGTCGCAATAATCCATTATAGAACGAAGCAGTTAACCAACAGCTTCGTTCTATTTTTTATCACCCTATCATAACTTTTTCTTGTTCCGTTGATATTTGAAATCGTGGTGAGCTAATTCATGGTGGAATAAATATTTTGAATATTTTTGTATTCAACATTACCCTACTTGAAGGAATAGCCATGAATAAATTAACCTTAACCCGACGGATAGCCCTTTTGGCATGTTTTGCTATAGCTGCAAATATATCGTTTGCCCAAACCAGCAAGCTGGCTAAAGCCGATGCCCTGTATAAGGCCGGAGCCTATTTTGAAGCAATAGATCTGTACAAGGCTGATATCGATAAGATTAACGATAAGAATGAGTTACCAAAGTATCTTTACAAGCTGGGCAACTGCTACCGGCTCACCGGTAACGCCCGACAGGCCGAACTCTGGTATCAAAAAGCCATTATGCGTGAGTATCCCGACCCTAAGGTTTACTTCTACTATGCTGAAATGCTTAAAATGGGCGAAAAGTACAACGAGGCCATTGAGCAGTACCAAAAGTACAAGGTGGCTGTTCCGCTTGACCCCTTGGCTGATGCCGGTATAAAATCATGTGAGCTATCCATTAAGTGGAAGGAAACACCCTCGGGATATGAAATTACCAACATGCGTAGCCTTAACACCCGTACCAGTGAGTTTAGCCCTGCCTATGCTTCGTCCGACTATGCCACGCTTTTTTTCACCAGCTCACGCAATGAGGCAACAGGCGGCAAGGTTAGCTCGGTAACGGGAGAGAACTTTACCGATATTTTTATTAGCGAACGTGATAATAAGAATGTTTGGAGTAAGCCACGCCCTATTGATGAAACCATAAATACTTCCTATGATGAGGGAACCTGCGCCCTAACCTCCGATTACAACACCCTTTTCTTTACCCGTTGCAAGGTGAGCAAGCGCGATAAGCTGGGATGCCAGATATTGGTTTCCAAACGAGCCGAGCAGGGCTGGCTTACACCCGATGAGCTGAAACTTGCCGCCGACAGCATGATTGTTGCCCATCCTTCAATTTCGGCCGATGGCACCGAGCTGTACTTCGTTAGCAACATCTCCGGAGGCATTGGGGGGCTAGATATTTGGAAGATTACCCGAAGCAGCTCAACCTCCGACGATTGGGGTGAACCCGTTAACCTTGGAGGCGAGGTAAATTCTGCGGGCAACGAGATGTTCCCCTACATTCACCCCGATGGAACGCTCTACTTTTCGTCCGACGGGCACCCCGGAATGGGCGGTCTTGACATCTTCAGGTCGTGGGTGAACGATGAGGGTAGGAGGGAGGTGGAAAACATGCGCTACCCCATTAACTCCTCCGCCGACGATTTCGGAATTGTGTTTGAAAAGGATCGCGAGGCTGGTTTTTTCTCCTCACGCCGTCAGGGTGGCAGAGGCGCCGACGATATCTACATGTTTTACCTTCCCCCAATCAACTTCAACCTGATTGGGCATGTAACCGATGAGAAAAGCAAAAAGCCCGTTGAACAGGCTACCGTTAAGCTGGTTGGAAACGATGGTTCCGTGGTTACCATGCAAACCCTGGCCGATGGCTCTTTCAGGTTCAACCTCACTCCTAACGCCGACTACGTGGTGATTGCCTCCAAGAAGGGCTACCTCAATAACAAGGCAAAGGAATCGACCAGAGGGCTTACCCAGAGCAAGGACTTTGAGGTTTCCATTGCCCTAACCTCCACCGAAAAACCGATCGAGATACCTAATATTTTCTACGATTACGATAGGTGGGAACTTCGGCCCGAATCGCGTGAGGCGCTTGACCGACTCGTGGAAATCCTGAACGATAACCCCAACATCATCATAGAGCTGGCCTCGCACACCGATAGCCGGGGAACCAAAGAGTACAACTATGAGCTTTCCCAGAAACGCGCCCAGTCGGTGGTGAACTACCTGATTGAGAAAGGTATAGAGCCAGTTAG
>DCDD01000038.1 GCA_002316235.1 Bacteroidales bacterium UBA1064 | reverse complement strand
CAGGGTAGCCGCTATCGAGAGTATAGAAATGAGTTGCTACTCCCCTTCGGGTTTGGCCCTAAGGCTCTCCCAAATCAGGTAGCCGCAGAGTATCAGGAACATTACCAGCCCGAGCAGTTCCGCCGAGTGCGATTCGAACCATTGGGCATTTACATAGTTCACATTAAAAAATCTCAGGATGGCGCTAATAACACCCATTAATGCGCCTCCGGCGATGAATCCAGAGGCAACCAGCGTGCCCCTGTCCTTACGAGCGTTGTTAACAGCAGCATCCTTTGAGCGTGTAGAAACAATATGGGAAATTATTCCACCTACCAGTAATGGGGTGTTAAGCTGTAGCGGGATGAACATACCAAGGGAGAAAGGGAGGGCGGGAACCTTAATCATGGTAAGTATCAGGGAGAAGAATGCTCCGGCAGCGTAGAGCAGCCAGGGAGCAGGTTTACCGCTCATCATAGGTTCGATAACGGCAGCCATGGCGTTAGCCTGTGGGGCCACCAGCGCATCTTTGCCTGTAAAACCGTAAGTTTTATTCAGCAGCATGATAACTCCGCCAACCGTGGCGGCCGATACGAAAGTACCAAGAAACTTCCATGTTTGCTGTTTAAAAGGTGATGAACCCAACCAGTAGCCGATTTTCAAATCGGTGATGAAACCTCCTGCCATTGACAGGGCGGTGCAAACCACGCCTCCTATAATGAGTGCGGCTACCATTCCCGACGTTCCCGAAAGCCCTACTGAAGCCATTACCAGCGAGGTGATGATGAGCGTCATGAGGGTCATCCCCGAAACAGGGTTGGTTCCAACAATGGCTATTGCGTTGGCCGCTACGGTGGTGAAAAGGAAGGATATTATAAGAACTATGGCCAGACCGATCAGGGCGTGAGCAAGGTTATGAACCACGCCAAAGTGGAAGAAAATAAGAATGAGAATGGTGGTTAGCAGGATGCCTCCTGCAATAATGTACATTGGTAGGTCTCTGCGTGTACGGAGTTCCTCTTTGGGCATGGATTTATGCTTTCCAAAGAGTTCTGAAACCACCAACCCAAGGGCTTTACGTATGATAGCGCTTGAGTTGATGATTCCGATGATTCCGGCCATGGCAATGCCGCCTATTCCTATTGGTCGAACGTAGTTGGTAAAAATATCTTCGGCGCTCATGCTTCCCACCACTGCGGTTATGTTGCTTCCTACTGCTGCGGTTAACCCAGGGGCAAAATAGTTGATGATGGGGATAATAACAAACCAACCAACGAACGAGCCTGCTGCAATGATAGCAGTGTACTTCAGTCCGATGATGTATCCAATCCCCGTAACGGCAGCACCTACATTCAACTTAAATACGAGTTTTGCCTTGTCGGCCAAGGCTTCGCCCCATGGGATTACCCTGGAGGTAACCACCTCGCTCCACCAACCGAATGTGGCAATTATAAAATCGTATATACCACCTATTAGACCGCTAACCACAAGCAAGCGCGCCTGCTTGCCTCCCTTTTCGCCCGATACCAGCACCTCGGTAGTGGCTGTTGCCTCCGGAAACGGAAGTTTTCCGTGCATGTCGGATACAAAGTACTTTCGAAACGGTATCAGGAAAAGGATGCCAAGAATTCCTCCGAAAAGCGACGATAGGAAAATCTGGTAAAATTGCGCCTCGAGGTTTAGGATGTAAAGCGCCGGAAGGGTGAATATGGCACCTGCAACAATTACCCCCGAGCTGGCTCCAATGGATTGTATGATGACGTTTTCACCAAGAGCACCCTTTCGTTTTCCCATGGTTGACAGGCCTACGGCAATTATGGCAATGGGAATGGCCGCTTCAAAAACCTGCCCGATTTTTAGTCCAAGGTAGGCCGCTGCTGCCGAGAATATTATGGCCATTACCAGTCCCCATGTTACGCTCCAGAGGTTAACCTCGGGAACAGTTTTATGGGGCGGCATTATTGGAATGTACTCCTCGCCATCCTTTAGCTCGGTGTAGGCATTCTTAGGGAGCCCTTTAATTTTTTCAACCGGTTCGTCGCTCATGTTTTTTTATTTTTAAGATTTTAGGTAGGATGATTAGCTAGTTGGCAAAAATAGAAGAAAAAAAGTAAATCTTTTCAGTGATTCAACTTCTTATTACGAGCGTGATTCTGAGGAAACTCCTCATCAAAGCGCTCGAAACTCTACTGCCCGGTTCTACTTTAATTTTTCCATGATAAGTGGTAGGTCGCTAGGCGTAACAATCCCAACGAGCTTACTTTGAGGTTCGCCGCTTTGGGTTACCAGCGCTGCCTGAAGGTAGCTTCCCTTCCTGATGGATTCGTTGAAGAGGTCGAGAAGAGTAGCAATGTCGTCATTTTCAGCTATAACCATATAGTCTGATTTGTCGGCAAACGGGACGAGCTTTCTAACCGGGGTGTTATTCACTTCAATCCTATCCTGCTTAATGGAGGTGATCCAACGCGAAATGGTTTTAGCGGTGATTAGGCAAACAATTCTACCCTGCTCCACTACAGGGCAGCGCATGAATCCTTTTTCAGCAAAGGTGTTTAGAACAACGCTAATTGGTGTTTCAGGGAAAACGGTAAATGGATTATGCCTCATAACCGACGATACTTTTGGGGGGCTACTTAGCAGCTTATGGATATGGATAACCTCGCTCACCACATCATCGTGGGGTTCGGCTATTATGAAGTTTTGGCGGCGGGTGTGAACAATGGCATTGCGTAGCTGGGCAAACTCTTTTAAATCAGATGCATAACGGTTTACCACACCACTCTTGCCACGTGCTTTCGCTAACAGCTCCGAGAAGTTGCTGGTGAACTCGTCGTTGCAAATCGTTTTGAGCCTTTGCTCAATCTCGGTGAACAGCTCGATAAAAATTTCGGAGTTTGGTTTTTCGTTCGAGATCATATTTTTTTAATTTTTTGCTGAATAGCTGGCAATGGTTTTTTCGATGAATTCCGTAATTTCAGTCAGCTGGCTGGGATGGAACCAGGTAATATTTTTATTTCGGCTCCACCAGCTTAGCTGACGCTTGGCGTAGCGTCGGGTATTTCGTTTGATAAGTTCAATAGCCTCCTCGAGGCTTGTTTGCCCGTCGAGGTAGCTGAATAGCTCGCGGTAGCCAACGGTGTTAAGGGCATTGAGTTCTCTAAAAGGGTAAAGTTTTTTTGCTTCGTCCAACAACCCCTCAGCCATCATGGATTCAACCCTTTGGTTTATTAGCCGGTAGAGTTCCTCCCGTGGACGGTTAAGCCCCACAAAAATTGAATTGAAGAATCTGGGCTTTGCCCGATGGGTAAGGAATGAGGTGTAGGTGAGACCAGTTTGCAGGCAAACCTCCAAGGCTTTTAGCACGCGCTGGGAATTCCTCAGGTCAACCTTTCCATAGTACTCCGGATCCAAAAGTTTTAGCTGCGCTCGCAGGCTGGCTACCCCTTCATTTTTTAGCTGGCTGAGTAAGGCCTGCCGTAGCTCGGGGTCAGGAGTGGGAAAATCGTCAATTCCGTTAACTACAGCATCGATGTAAAGCCCCGAACCTCCTACCAGTAGGGCAATTCTGCTTGATGTAAAAACGGTTTCAAGTAGGTTAAGCGCATCAACTTCGAACATTCCACAGCTATACCGCTCGGTAATAGACTTGTTGCCAATAAAAAAGTGGTTAGCTCCGGCCAGCTGGCTGGGGGTGGGTGCAGCAGTTCCAATCCTCATTTCCTGGTAAAACTGACGTGAATCAGCTGATATAATGGGCGCTTCAAAGTGCTTGGCAATGGAAATGCTCAGGTCTGTTTTCCCAACTCCTGTGGGGCCAAGCAGGATTACCAAAAAATTGCCGTTATAGCTCATTATTTTTCATGGAAGCGGCTAAAACCGCCCTCGTTTCAGCTATGCTTTATGAAGCTTTTATACCGAGTTTATGCGGGTTAATCGTCAATGGAGTCGCTACCAGCCTCGTCGGAATCGAATTCATTGGAAAAATCTTCGAATCCAGCATCATCGGCCAACTCGGGGCTGAAATTTTCGATGTCGCTACCTGCAAATTGAAGTGGAGGATCGCCCACTGCTGCAGTGCAGATAGGGTAGGTAACTCCGGGAGTTGGCTCGTAAATGTCGAGCAGCTCGATAAATAGGCTACGATCGGTGTATATGTCGAAAACGTAAAGCAGGCGTTCCTTGCGATTCTTCATCAGCTCGCCAACGGTTGCAGAATCCATGGGAATAGCAGCCATATCACCCTCATTCTGCATGTCTATTAGGGTAAGTTCCATGCCTTTATTCCAGTGTTCATCGGCAAGAAAGAATGATACCAGCTGCGATGGGTCAAAATTCAAGTTTCCCTGAATTGCCTCATGAAAGGTTAGGAAGGTTTGATTGGCATCAACCTCAAAATCCCGAAGGAATGCCCTGTCCTCCGACGATATCATTCTGAATTTGTATATCATACTTTATACTTTGCTACAAAATAAGCAGTTTTAGTGAATAAATGCAAATATTCAAAGTTAAAGAGCCTGCAGTTGTGAAAGAAATACAATTGTGTCGATCTCGTCTGCATATTCCGCAATATCTGGGTTTTGAGCCGATCCGAAGGGAATGGCTTTTGGGTGAATCTCGGGTAATCCTACAACGCATTGCAATACTTTATCGTGCTGTCCAATGTACTTCAGAGCATCATCAAGTTTATTATACTCCTGGTAGTAAAGTACCCCCACCGGAGAGTCGAGTTGCTCTGAAGGGGTTACCAGCAGAAACCCAGTGTCAAAATGGGGTGTTTGGTTTATGGTGAAAATTGCACGCTGGTACTCGTAGTTATTGGCATAGCGGTGGTGGTTGATTAGGTCTTTCCACTGGCAAAAGCTGTCGAGCAGGGGAGTAAAGCTATACCCCGATGGAACCAATAGCTTGGAAACGCTTCGGCAGCCCAGGCCAAAGTAGGTGAAAATATCCTCTCCTAGCTTTGTTAAATTGCTTTGGGTTTCCTTTCCTGTTAGCACGGCTATTCCGTTGCGGTGGCCCCTGATAATAGATGGGTACTTCCCAAAGTAGTAATCAAAATATCGGGCGGAGTTGTTGCTACCCGTAGCAATTACTGCATCAAAATCCCTTAGTGTGCCGTCGGTGATGGCTATAAGGTTTGAAAAGCGCGGCTCAAGCTGGATCAGGGTATTTGCCACAGACCTCATCAGGTTGCCATCCCTTGCGGACAACTTGCAGGTAATCCGGTTACCGGTTGCCAGCACGCAAAGGAAATCATGAAACCCAACAAGAGGTATATTCCCGGCCATGATTACACCAACGTTAACTGGATGCTGCGGGTTGAAGCAGGCTTCAGGGTAGCGCGCTATCCAGCTGTTAAGGACATCGGGTTTAAGCCAGCTTTCGGCAATAGTAGCTAAAGCAAATCGAACGTTATTGGGGGTAAACCATGGATTTTGCTCGTGCGCTTTTTCAATGGCAGCACCCAGTTCCGACTCTTCATTGCACGATAGCGTTTTGGTAAATTTATCACCCAAACGAGCAAACGCGTTTAGTCTTTCCTCTATTTTCATCTTAACACTGCGTCTTTATGTTGCAAAGCTAGTATTATTTTGGCTCGGACCGCAATGTTTGAGCTGTGCAGGGTAGGCTTCATCCTGCTGCAAGGGTTTTGTATTGACCTTAACTTTTCGGACGAAAATTGGTATAAATTAATAACTTTGAAAGTTTTTCAACGGAACAGGCAGCATATGAAAAACAGCAATGCTTTAGAAGAAAAGGATTTGATGTGGGACACCCATCAAATTATAGCTTCGCATTAAGACGATGTTGTTTTATGTTTTCATGAGAAAATGAGGTGCTGACTATTTGTTTAACCTAATTTAAGTGTTGTGAAGTACGCCGCCCTAATCAACGAAACATTTCGAATTTCAATCCGGTCTATTACTTCTACAAAGCTCCGGTCTGCGCTTACCATACTGATAATTGCGTTGGGTATCATGTCGCTGGTTGGAATAATTACTGCCATTAAGGTGATTGAGAACAGCATAAGCACTGGATTTGCCAGCATGGGGGCAAACTCGTTTACCATTCAGAGCAGGGGGATGCATGTAAACGTAAACGGTAACCAGTATCGAACCAAGAACTACTCCTTTATCAGCCTTCAACAGGCGAGGGAGTTCAAGGATAAATTTGATTTTCCAGCCAATGTCAGCGTAGCTGTTTACGCAACAGGGGCTAGCACAATCAAGTACTTATCCAACAAAACCAACCCCAACATAAGCGTCAGGGGTGTTGACGAAAACTTTATGATGGTGTCGGGCCTGGATGTTACGCAGGGTCGGAACTATTCGGTTACCGAGGTAAACGATGGAAGAAATGTTGCCATAATTGGTAACGAGGTAGCCCGTAAGCTTTTTCCCAAAAATGAAGATCCAATTGACAAGTTCATTAGCGTGGGCAGCGGAAAGTACCGGGTGATAGGGGTTCTGAAATCGAAAGGGGCTGGTTTTGGCGGTGGTCCCGATAGAACAGTTTTCCTGCCCTACACCAATGTTGCGGCGTATTTTTCACGTCCCAACATGAACTACAGCATAACTGTTCAGCCCCACGACCCTAAGCTGATGGATGCAGCTGTTGGCGAGGCCGAAGGTATTTTTAGGCTGGTTCGCAGGCTTTCCGCCACCGATGAGTCCGATTTCAACATTGAAAAAAGCGACACGCTGGCCAAGTTGCTGATAGATAACCTCAAGTTTGTTTCCATTGCAGCAACCCTTATTGGGATAATAACCCTGGTTGGAGCAGCCGTTGGTTTGATGAACATTATGCTTGTGGCGGTTGCCGAGAGAACCAGGGAGATTGGTACGCGCAAGGCAATAGGGGCAAAATCACCCACCATCAAGCAGCAGTTCCTTTTTGAGGCTATTCTGATATGCGAAATTGGTGGGTTGCTTGGTGTTTTCCTGGGCATCCTGGTAGGAAACCTGGTGTCGGTACTTGCCAAAACCTCCTTTGTTGTTCCCTGGGGATGGATTTTTGGAGGGCTGGCCATTTCCTTTTTGGTTGGTTTAGCGTCGGGTTACATTCCTGCGGTTAGGGCTTCGCGCCTTGATCCCATCGAAGCGCTCCGTTACGAGTAGGGGCATCTGGCTTTTTGCTTATTTCCCTTTATGTTATGGTAGAGGGGAATTTAACCACGGTAAAAACGAAGGGTATTAGGGAAATTTGTACTGACAGAACCTACGTGCATCTCCCTAATCTCTGTAATCCGTAAACATTTAGCCTCAATTCCATTGCTGTTTTTGATTTGTTCCCTTAATAGCTAGGTATTTCCAGGAAACAACAAAAGCCAAAATATACTTCCTTATTTGTAGGGTTGGTGTCAATTTCAGCTTTGCAGCGAAAGAATAAACGTTACCAGAAAGGGGACCAGAATGGTGAGAACAATTCCGTGGAACAGGGATACGATGGCGTATTCCTTGCCCGATGAGGCCGTAATGATTGGAAGGGTGGTATCCATGCTGGTTGCCCCGCCTGATGATATGGGGGCTAGCTTGCCAAAGTATCGGGCAAATATGGGCGCCATGAGCAGCGTTATGATTTCGCGCATCACGTTGGCCAGCAGGGCTACTACTCCCAGCTCGGGACCCCTTATCTCGCTGATGATGATGCTCGAAAGGCTATAGTAGCCGAATCCGGCACCAACGGCAAGCATGTCGGTAAATGGTTCCTGTCCCAGCAGAAGGTAAACAGCGGCTACCCCCGTTAGCGTTCCCACAATAGTGGTGAGCGGAACCAAAAAAATATGCAGGCCGAATCCCTTGATGGCTTTGAGCGCCCTGTCGTCGCCGCCTATTCCTATTCCCACCAGGAACATCAGAAGGTAGAGCGCGTAGCTGCTCAGGTCGGTAGCAGTCAACCATTGGGGAAGCATGTCCTTAAAACCAAGCAGTATGCCTGCTGCAAAAAAAGCCAGTATGGTAAGACTACCCCTCATTCTTGCTTCTCCTCATCCTTTTTGAAGAACAGGCGGTAGGTCGCCCACGAAAGTAGAATGCTGCCCAGAACGCCCGCAACGCTGATTATGAACGCCCTGCCACCCAGCGTTGGCAGGTTTCTTATGATTTCCTCGTTAGTTCCAATTGCTATTCCTAGTAAGAAAAGCAGCAGGTATATGGCCCACGTTGTAAGCCTTTCGAGAAATCCAATCAGCTTTCTTTTCTGACGCAGGAGATACCCAACGAGTATCCCAATGGCCATTATTGCTACAACTGTAATCATTTGCTATGAAACTTTAAATCTACTTTCCGACTATACATTTTGAAGCACCATTCACTTGCAAGCGTAAAATATTGGGTGGGGTATAAAATCGAAAAGTACTCTTTTTTTAGTCTGAATTTTGCTTATGAATTCAGATGTTGAATTTATTCTCCAATCATGAAATGCAATCAAATAGGTGTACTTTACAAAATTAAAAAAGGCTACCCAATG
>DCDD01000213.1 GCA_002316235.1 Bacteroidales bacterium UBA1064 | reverse complement strand
CCTGGGTAAAGTAGTAGGCTTTGGAGCTGTCGTCCACATCAATGCTAATTTCGTTTACCCGCGGCAGCGGATGCATCACCTTCATGTTGGGCTTGGTGTTGGCTAGCATGTGGTTGCGAAGCACGTAAACGTTTTTTACCTTTTCGTACTCCATGGGGTCCGAAAAACGCTCGCGCTGCACACGGGTCATATACACAATGTCGGCATCAACAATATTATCGGCCAGGTCGGTGTGCTCCTCAAACTTCAGGCCCGATTCCTTAAGAAACAGCTTGTACTCCTGAGGCATTTGCAGCTCGGGAGGGGCAATGAAAACAAAGGAGGCGTTAAACTGCGAAATGGCCATCAGTAGTGAGTGAACAGTTCGGCCATACTTAAGGTCACCCACCATCACAATCTTTAGGTCGTTGAGGGTTCCCTGTGTTTTGCGGATGGAGTACAGGTCAAGCAGCGTTTGGGTGGGGTGCTGGTTGGCGCCATCGCCTGCATTAATAATCGGCACCGGCGATACCTCGCTGGCATAACGGGCGCTACCCTCCACCGGATGCCGCATTACAATCAGGTCGGAGTAGTTGGCTACTGTTAGAATGGTGTCCTTGAGGCTTTCACCCTTTGAAACGCTACTCGACGAGGCCTCGGAAAACCCAATAACCCTGCCGCTCAACCTGTTAACTGCGCTCTCGAAGCTCAGACGGGTACGGGTAGATGGCTCAAAGAAAAGTGTAGCAACCACTTTGCCCTGTAGAATTGGTTGGCTAGGGTTTCTCTCGAATTCCTCCGCCAGGTCAAGTACCCTGAGCATTTCATCCCTACTCAGGTCGTTAATTGAAACTAAACTTTTACTTTTCATGCTCATGTTGTTTTTAGGTTATATGTAGAAAAAAAGCCCCGGTTAACAGGGCTTTACAAACAATTACTGGTCAACGCTGTCTATCCATGCCGATTCCACCTTGTTGATTCTGGAGGTAAACTCCCCGCAAAGGCTTTGGCGCACCGATACGCGCACCATGCACCGGGTATCGAACTGCTGCTCAATCACCTGAATACTTAAATCCTTAATAACCCTCATCACCTCACCCACCAAGGGGTAGTCAACAAAAACTGAAAATGTTTGGTCTATTGTTTTGGTTACAATCCGGGCATTGTTGAGGGCGTTGCAGGCGGCAGTTTTATATGCGTTAATCAGACCCGAAACGCCAAGCTTTGTCCCGCCAAAGTATCGTACCACCACCACCAGTACGTTGGTCAGGTTAAAACTGAGGAGCTGTCCGTATATTGGCTTGCCAGCAGTCCCGGAGGGTTCACCATCGTCGTTAGTTCTCCACCTCTCACCTTTATAGCCAACTATGTATGCAAAGCTGTGATGGCGGGCATCATGGTACTCCTGCCTAAGGTCATCGAGAATAGCCTTTACCTGCACCTCAGAAGATACGGGAAAAGCCAGCGCAATAAACCGGCTACCCTTTTCCTTGTAAAGGCCTTCGGCTTTCAGCTCAATAGTTTGGTAAGTATCGTCAGCCTGCATCAGCTATTCATTAGAATAAAAATTGCAACAACCGACAGGGCGATTCCCGACCAGTTGAGACGGGTTGGGCGCTCCTTAAAAAATGTATATCCCAGAAGCACTCCGAGAACCACCACGCCTATATTGTTAATTCCAAACACAACCGAACCCTGGGCAGGCTTGCCTGTAGCCGGGTTGATGTGGTTGAGAGCAGCAATCATGAAGTACATCGAGCCAAAGTTGGCTAGTCCCAGTACTACTCCGACTAGCCACGTTTTAAGGTGCTGCAAATCTTTCAGCGCTGGCTTCGAAAAAGCCACCATTGCGAAACCGGCAATAAACGCAACTCCAAAAATTACAAAGTTGAAAAGCGGGTTTAGCTCGTTGGTAACAAAGGTGGCCTGGGCATACTTCACCGAAGAGTCGATAACCCCAATTCCAAAAAAAATGAGGACAGGAAGGTATATTTTCCGAAGTGAATCCCTGGGGTTATCGTTTCGGTAAACAGAAAGGATAACTGCTACCAACGCAACCACTATGCCGGCAAGCTTTGTGGAGGTAAGCTTATCGTGTGGATCAATCCAGATAGAGAACAGGATGGGGAGAACGACCGACATCTTGGAGGCAACCGAGGTAGCTGCAATTCCCGCACGCTGGGTGCTTAAGCCCACCAATCTAAAAACCACCACGAGAAGTACTCCCAGACAAACCATGAAGGCAATACTGCCAGGGCTAAATTGCCCAGAAAAGGCACCCTCACCCCTGAACAAAAAAAAACCTGCTAGGCAGGCAATGATGTAGTTGATGAGAATGATGCTGAGGGTGTTGATTTTCATCCTTTCAGCAATTTTGAAAACAACCAGTATTACAGCCGAGGAAAGGATGCAGAGAGGTAGGTATAACATCGCATCAGGTTTTGGCAAAATTACAAGAATTTTGGAAGTAGCCAAAATTAAATTATAAACATGATCCTTTAGATGACTAAAACATGCTACATTTCTATTTAACAACTATCTACATACGGCACCTAAATTCAACCAATAAATGCTACTTTTTAGAGGACAGTAAAATAATATTTTTCAGGATAAAGGAGAAAAAAATTCTTTTTCCCCCTTGTCCTGATGGAGTGTATTTTCTACTTTACCCTGTCCAGAAACAGGGGGCGAAAGAATAAAGCAGCTAAATGTTAATCATGACAGTGGTTAAACCACCCAGCCTAGATCCAGCCAGCTCAATAGCCTCGTTAACCATATCGAGGGGAAACTTTTTGGTTTCTAAAGAGTTAAGGTTTAGCCTACCAGAGGATGCCAAACTTACTATTTCGTCAATTTCATAGGTATGAAACCAGATTGAACCGGTAAGGTTAATTTCGGTTCCTAGTAAGAAACCATAGGGAACGGTGAGGCTGCCTGTTGCTCCACCCAAGCAAACTGCTGTACCGCCCTTTTTGACTGCAAACAGACATTGCTGTGTAGATGTAGTATCAACGTATGAAAGGCAATCAATAAAGGATTCTACACCTTTCCCATTAGTTAACTCCTTGATCTTTCCTGCTACATCACCATCCTGAAGCGATAGAACCTCAATAATTGCCGGATTTAGCTGTTTAATCCGCTGAAGTCTATCCTTCTTATTGGCAACGGCAACAACTTTGGAAGCGCCCATAGCCAACGACAGTAATACTGCACTTGTTCCAACAGTTCCAGTAGCCCCATTGATGAGTACTGTAGAGCCATAATGAACCCCGGCTCTTTTAAGAGCATGGTACGCTGTACCCATATAGCCAAGACGTACGGCATATTCCAGAGGAAAATTATCAGGTAGAGCAGCAATACTTACCGATGGAGCCTTAATAAATTGTGCAAAGCCTCCCTGGTATTCATCCATGAGATGAATATTGTTGGGGTTAAAGGTGAACATTCCCTGAAATGCCATGGAATCGCTCAACCCTTCCTGTCCCCTTAAAGCAAACTCATCGGTATTGTAGTATAGCATTGAATTCACCCAAACATACTGTCCAACTCTCAGCCTCTTTACCCTTCTACCAAGCTTTGAGATAACACCCACAGCATCCGATCCGAGAATAGCAGGGAGGGTTGGACGAATGAAATTTCCTCCTAGGTGTGAAATATCCTTCATAGAAGGAGCAACAAAGGTCGCCTTAACTTCAACCAGAACGTCATCGTCATTAAGTTCAGGAATGGACACTTCTTCAACCACAAGGGGTTTGCCCAGCTCATGCAAACGTGCAGCTTTCATAGCATAATTTATAGAAATTCATATTAAGTGATAAGAATAGTGAATGATATAAGGGCAATCATTAAAGAATTATAACATTACTGTTTGATTAGCTCAAGTGGAATAGTGAGAAATACTTCACGCCCAACCATTGGGGCGCCAGAAGGTAATGGAAAGCTAAATGCTGAAATCCCAAAATCGTCACGGTTTAACACTCCTTGAACCGTAAATCCGGCTTTTTGTACCTTCATTTGTTCCTCATAAGCCTGACCATTGTATGTAACATCGAGAACAATGGTTTTGGTAATCCCGTGCATGGTTAGATTACCAGTGAGCTTGAAATTATTACCATAGGTGCGTTCCATCTTTGTACTCACAAACGTGATATCGGGATATTTTTCAACTTCGAAGAAATCTGCTGACCTTAGGTGCTGGTCTCTAGGCTGAACATCAGTATTGATGCTTGCAGCTTTAACCAGTATTTCAGCTTTTGCATCTGAAAAATCCTCCCTTGAGGTAGTGATAGTTCCCGAAAATTCGTTGAACTCGCCCTCAACCAGTGATATACCCATATGGGATATTTTAAAGCCAAAATTGGAGTGCATGTTATCTATTACCCATGCAGAAGTCTGTGCCCCAACAGTAAAAGTTAGGGCTGAAGCCAAACCAAGTAGCAAAAATAATTTTTTCATAGCAAATAGTTTTAAGGTTAATGATCAGTAAGGTTAAAATTACATAAGCGCCATCTAGTCGGCCACTGAGCCGCCATCAACTGATAGTATAGCTCCTGTGACAAACGAGGCTTTGCCGGAAAGCAACCAAATTGCGGCCTCGGCAATTTCGGCAGGGTCGGCAACCCTTTTAATCGGGAGGTATGAAGCTACTTCCCTTTCGCTGGGGGCTCCGGCAATTAAGTCATGAGTCATTCCGGTATGTGTCATCCCTGGTGCAATGGCGTTAACTCGAATATTCCTATCGGCGAACTCAATGGCGGCAATTTTTGTTAGCCCAACAATGCCGTGCTTAGCTGCAACGTAAGCGGGGTTGAGACCCGGTAGGGCAATTAATCCCGCATCGGATGAGGTATTCACAATAGCACCGTAGCCCTGTTTGAGCATTTGTATGATCTCATGTTTCATACAAAGCCATGTTCCTTTAAGGTTAACGCTCATCAGGGCATCCCAGTCGGACGAGTCATAGTCAATTGTAGTTTTCCCCAATTTCCCTGAAATTGCCGCATTGTTAAAAGCACCATCAAGGTGTCCGTACAGATCAACCACCTTACTGATGAGGTTCATCACCTCGACCTCTTCCGATATATTGGCCTTGATAAAAACGGCCTTGCCTTCAGCATTCTCTATCAAGCGAACGGTTTCATTTCCACCATTTTCATTAACATCCACAACAACCACCCTTGCACCTTCTCTGGCCAATCCCAAAGCAGCAGCTCTACCTATCCCTGAACCCCCGCCGGTTACCAGTACGGTTTTGTTTTCAAGTAGTTTGCTCATTATTTTGTTTTTTTGTTTTAGTCAGAACGAAAAATGTTAAGGGAAACCCCTCTAACGGAAAGGGGTTTCCTATGATTAGAATTTAAAAATTAACGCTTAAGCTCATGGCATCGGCTATTGCCGCCCCTGTGTTTCGCGGAGCAGCAGCATCGCCGATAACATATACATTCTGTAGGCTGCTTCGTATTTCGTTGTAAAGCGAATTATTAGCTGCCTTTGTTCCGGCCATTACAATGGCATCAATACCCTCAAGCGTTTCTGTTGTGTTAAAAAATGGGTTCAAGAGGGTTGCCTTACCGTTATCAAAATTTATCATTACCGACATGGGGTGTAGAATCACCTTTTTTTCACCCAGCCTACGATAAATTGGAAGCAGGACCGTAGAAACCTCGTTGTCCTGTCCGTTGAAGAATACAGGTGTTACCCAATGAACTGTTTTACCCTGGTTGGCCAGGTGTTCAACAGCACCTGTACCCTCGATATTGGCATCAAAATCCATAACAAGAACGTTTTCACCCTTTACCTTGTTGCCAATGACATCCTCCACAGAATAGGTTCCCTCTCCATTTACCAAATTAGCTCCGGTAGCAACAACAGTAATATCTGGATTTTCAGCAAGTATATCCTCTTTGGTAGCAATTTTGTTGAGCCTTACATCAACGTTCAACTTCTTCAACGCATATTTAAGATATCGCGAAGTACCAGCCAACTCCTCTTTATGAGGAAGGGCGCTTTCCAACTTTACCCTACCGCCCAGCTCGCTGCTTTTCTCGAAAAGGACAACCTTGTGGCCTTTTTTTGCTGCAATTTCAGCGGCTTTCATTCCGGAAGGCCCCCCGCCCACAACAACAACCTTTTTCCATTTACCTGATTTACTAAAGAGCTTATCATTAGAAAAATCTTCCTCAAAACCGGCAGCAGGATTAACAACACAACTAATTGCGCGATTTTGCAAAAGTCGGCCGATACACTTCTGGTTACAGCCAATACATTCAACAATTTCGTCAGGATCGCCAGCTTCTATCTTTTTTACCCAGTAAGGCTCGGCAATTAATTCCCTTGCCATCCCAATCAAATCGGCTGTTCCATCTTTCAGAACTCCTTCGGCCATTTCCGGATGTATAATTCTTCCGCTAGCAATCACCGGCACACTTACAGCCTTTTTTATCCGGGCTATAGCCTTAAGATGCAATCCCTGTTCATAGTTCAACGATGGCAAGGTGCGATCCATGCTTTCCCAGTTGCCGTAATCAGTATTAATGTATTCGACATAGGGGTTAAAAATTTTGGCATACTCAATCCCGTCGTCAATGGTATAGCCCTTTGGTGTAAATTCATCAATGCAAAGCCTTATACCCAGAGGCTTTTCCCCAATATACTTTCTTATTTCCTGGAGTACCTCTACCACTACTCTTGCTCTTTTCAGAAGAGTTCCGCCATACTCATCCGTTCTGACATTGGTAGCCGGAGACAGAAACTGTCTCAGAATGCCATCGTGTGCTACCTTAATCTCAAACCCGTCAAAATCGGCATCAAGTAGCAGCTTAGCTGAATCCCCAAAAGCTTTTACTAAAGTATGAATCTCATCAATGGTCATTTCCTTCGGAACTTCCCTCACTGTCATATCAGGAATTGCCGAAGGTGCCCATGTAGCCTGCAGGGTTTCCACACTTTTAGTTTGATTCCCATAGTGGGTCATCTGAGCAAAAATTTTTGAGCCATGCTTGTGAACCGCCTCAGTAATTTCCCTTAGCCCGGGAATGCTCTCCTTTTTGGCGGCAACCTGGCAAGAATAGAAACCGGTAGGGTGCACCCCTATGCTAGGTACAATAATGAGTCCAACTCCACCTTTGGCACGTTCCTCGTAGTAAAACCTCTGTTTCTTGGTTGGAAGATGTTCTTCTGAGCCATAATACATCTCATGGGGCAAAAACACCACTCGATTCTTCAACTCCACACCCTTAATGGCAAAAGGGGAAAGAATTCCTGAAAATGCTTTTTTTGATTCCATACAAACGCCCTCCTATTTTAAGTTAAACATCATTCAATCCTTTTTTTTACCCTATAACCTAGTCAACAAGTTATTTGTCAATCCATTCAGGCTTTTTATTCCATCCAACCTTGATCAACCTCATATTTAAGGAGCATTAAGAGTATTTACCTTGTCAAGGTTCGACCTTGTTTGTTCACCAACCGTTGTTGACTACTCAGCATGTGGGTTATTTGAAATTTTAGTGAGGTATTTTAGTAAAACATACGTGTGCACTAGTTTCTCTTTACCAAACATACCCTATTCTCCAATTTCCAGTAATCCCGAGCATATAACTTTATCCATACAATGCATTCACTATTAATGCTTGTTTCATCAATAGTAACAACTCAGATAATTATTTGTTGTAACATATAATATTTATTTTCAAATTTTCCTCATATTGGTAAGTGCCAAAACCATTGAAGAAGAACAACTCTATGCATTCCCATTACTATAGATATGGATAGGCTGTAGTAACTCGGGATAAGTCATTTTGCACCAAGCTACATGAATGCCAGTATAGAGTATTGATTGAATGGTAACTGCAAGTCCTGCCCGGGTATATTAAAAACCATTGATTTATCTAAACTACCCAAAGCTACCCAACATCTGAGCGTAAGCAACCAAGTGCTACTTGGGTTTATTGGGCAGGCGAAACTGGGAGTATTGGAACAATTAGTATTGAAGCAATAATTTTTTTTTAGGCGAAAGTTTTTGTGACTTACAAGGAACTTTATGCTTGATTTCAATTAATGCCAGCTGAAAATGCAGCTGAAAATTCTGTTTTATTTTTTTGAAGGCCGTTTCTATAGTCCATCGATACTTATAAATCAAGGCGACTTCCTCCGCTGCTATACCCCAACTATTGGTGATGAACTTGTAGCTTCGCCCCTTCTCGTCCCGGTAGTAAACCAGCCTAAGGCAAAGTGTCTTTTCCTGGTTATCCTTTTTATACTTCAGGTGAATATGCTCAACCCGGTACACCCCATGCT
>DCDD01000086.1 GCA_002316235.1 Bacteroidales bacterium UBA1064 | reverse complement strand
TACTACAGTGTTGTCCCATTTTACTAATCTTGCCGATTTTAAACCTCTTACAAGTGCGGCTATTACCATAAAGCTGACGGTGAATGGTAAAGAGTACTCCCAAACAATTGCCATTCCTGAAAAAAATGGTATTTACCATTTTACGGTTACACCCGATCTGTCCGGACAGGGACAGCTGGTGTGGATTGTTGAAAGGGATGGCAAAAGCGAGCTCTTTGACGCAGGCCTGGTTAGGGTGTTCGCTAACGAACATGAGGCGGAAGCGTTTCATGCTGAACATATACCTGTCGATGCGATTAGATTTACTAAGGAACAATCGTGGCAGGTTGACTTTTCAACCGAATGGCCATGCATGGAAGCCATAGGCGAGGTAATTAAAACTACCGCAAGGGTTGAACCTGCACCAACCGACGAAATGGTTATTTCCGCAAAAACTGGTGGTATTGTATCTTTCTATAGCAGTAAACCTCTGGTGCTAGGGCAGCATGTCGAGCGGGGTGATAAGTTACTGGAAATTGTAAGTAGTGGTTTGGCCAATGAGGATTTGAGCGTTAGGTATGCCGAGGCAAAAAGCAACTTCGAGAGGGCTAAGTCTAACTACGAACGAATTCTCGAGCTTTCTAAAAGTAAGGTGGCTTCTGAAAAAGAGCTGGGCATTGCACTAAACGAGTATCAAAACGCAAGTTCAACATACACCAACCTAAAGGAGAACTTTAGTGCATCGGGACAAAACGTTTCTTCGCCTATTGATGGGTATGTGCAGGACATTTCCGTTCAAAATGGAGAGTATGTTGAGGCTGGTCAACCCGTTTTAACAGTTTTTGGCAGCAGATTTTATGTGCTCAATGCCGGAGTTCAGCAAAAATATTTCAAAAGTTTGGAGGGTTTAAAAACCGCTACGGTAAAACAGGCCAATGGCAGCTATGTTGGAATAGATAAGTTCAACGGCAGGATCATGTCGGTAGGGAATTCGGCCTTGGCTGGTAATGGCTACCTGATTCCGGTGATTATTCAGGTAGATGCTACCGACGGGCTTGTTGTGGGAAGCTTTGTTGAGCTAAACCTGATTGCCAAGTCGGATAGTATGCTGCTGACTGTACCCACATTGGCCATTCTCGAAGAACAGGGCAACTACTATGTTTTGGTTCAGCTAAACCCCGAAACGTTTGAAAAACGGCAGGTTCAACTTGGGGTAAGCGATGGGCTTAGGGTAGAAATTAGGTCTGGCCTTCTTTCCACTGAACGTGTTGTAACCCGCGGGGCGGTTTTGGTAAAGCTGGCACAGGTATCAGGAAAACTTGATGCCCACGCGGGCCATGTTCATTAAGCTGATGCGCTATGCTGGATAGGATTATTAAGTTCTCGCTGAGCAATAAGTACATCATACTTATTGCTTTCTTCGTGCTGGCGGTAGTAGGAATTCGCACAGCCCGCAACATGGATGTGGATGTTTTTCCCGATCTTACAGCACCAACCGTAGTGGTGATGACTGATGCCCATGGCATGGCCTCGGAGGAGGTGGAACGGCTGGTAACTTTTCCCATCGAAACGGCAATTAATGGGGCAACGGATGTTCGCCGCGTTCGCTCGGTTTCCTCACAGGGATTCTCGTTTGTTTGGGTTGAATTTGACTGGGGCAGCGATATTTTCAAAGCTCGCCAAATTGTAAGCGAAAAGCTTATCACTGTTAGTTCCCAGCTACCAATAGGCGTTGGTCAACCGGTGCTTGCCCCACAGTCGAGCGTGATGGGCGAAATTTTCTTTGTTGGTTTAACAGCCGATAGCACAAGCATGATGGATTTACGAACCATTGCCGAATGGGAGGTTAAACCTATTATTCTTGCTACTAATGGAGTGTCGCAGGTAACCATTATTGGTGGAGATTTTAAGCAGTACCAAGTGCTAGCCGATCCTGTTAAAATGATGAGCTACGGTGTTAGCATGGACGAGCTTGCTACAGTTTGCCGAAACATTAGCGGTAACTCTACCGGCAGTAATATCCGTCAGTTTGGCAACGAGTATGCGGTGAGAGGAATGGCTCGTGCCTCCGACTTGGAGACGTTGGGAAACTCCTTTATCAAGTTTCTGAATGGGCATCCCGTTAGGGTAAGTGATGTTGCTGAGGTTGTTATTGGAAGTGCTGCCAAAATGGGTTATGCCTCGGAGAATACAAAACCCGCAGTCATCATTTCCATATCCAAGCAGCCCAATGCCAATACCCTTAAGGTAACTGAAAACATTGAGAAAAGTCTCGATAACATTTACAAAACTCTTCCTAAGGATGTTAGGCTTGATACCGGAATTTTCCGTCAGGCCGATTTTATTCAGACCTCTGTTGGCAATGTTCAGAACGCCCTTATGGAAGGTGCTATTTTTGTGGTGATTGTGCTGTTCCTTTTCCTGGGCAGCTTCCGCACAACTATTATTTCTCTTCTGGCCATACCCCTTTCGCTGCTTGGTACAATTGTCGCACTTAAGGCTTTTGGCCTTACCATCAACACCATGAGCCTGGGTGGTATGGCTATTGCCATTGGTTCGCTGGTTGATGATGCCATAATTGATGTTGAAAACGTATTTAAACGCCTGCGCCAAAACAATCTCAAGCCGGTTGATGAAAGACAATCATCCTTTACCGTTGTTTTTGAGGCTTCCAGGGAGATACGAGCTTCAATTCTAAACGCTACTCTTATCATTATCGTTGCCTTTCTGCCATTGTTTTTCCTGTCGGGTATGGAAGGGCGAATGCTTAAACCTCTTGGCATTTCATTCATTGTTTCGCTTACCGTTTCCCTGGTGGTTGCCATGACACTTACCCCTCTTTTATCAAAGATGCTGCTAACAAACGAGAGTTACCTGGCCAAAAACGAACGGGAGAAGTGGCTTTCACGTAATCTGCAAACCTACTTTAAGGCATCGCTCGAATGGGTTCTTCGCCATAAAAAAGTTGTGTTGGGAGCTGTGCTGTCGCTTGTTATTCTCTCCATAGTTGCTTTTGCCTCAATGGGCCGAAGTTTCCTACCGGAGTTTAACGAGGGGTCGCTAACCCTGTCGGTGGTAACCAAACCCGGAACATCGCTTGACGAAACCAACAAGCTAGGCAACCTGGTTGAGCAGCAGCTGCTTGCCATTCCCGAAATCTACAGTACGGCTCGCAGAACGGGTAGGGGTGAACTCGACGAGCACTCCCAAACGGTTAACAGCTCGGAGATTGATGTAAACTTCAAACTGTCAGAGCGCTCCCGCGATGAGTTTGTTGCTAACGTTCGCCAAACCCTTGCCGGCATTCCGGGTATTGCAGCCACAGTTGGTCAGCCTTTGGGCCACAGAATAGACCACATGCTCTCGGGAACTCGTGCCAACATTGCCATTAAACTTTTCGGCACCGACCTTAACCAAATGTTTGCCATTGGCAACCAGATTAAAGGTGAGATTTCCGGGATAGAGGGACTGGTTGATGTGAATGTTGATCAGCAGGTTGACATTCCACAGATTCAGTTGAAAGCCAACCGGGATATGCTTGCCGCTTACGGCATTCCTGTTGGCAGCTTTAACGAGTTTATAGATGTTGCCTTTGGTGGCGAAAAGCTGGCAGATATTTACGAAGGCCAGCGACGTTTCGATTTGGTGTTGAAGTTGAATCACCGCTACACGGAAAGTATCGAGGGTATTGGCGTTGCGCTAATTGATACCTACAATGGAGGTAAAGTGCCTTTATCGGAGGTGGCTCAAATTCAGTCAGTTTCGGGCCCAAGTTCCATTAGTCGTGAAAATGCTCAGCGCAAGGTGGTGGTGTCGGCCAACGTGGCAGGACGAGATATGAGAAGTGTGGTGAACGATATTCAAGATCGGGTGAATAGCCACATCACCTTGCCCGAGGGATACAGGATTGAGTATGGCGGTCAATTTGAAAGCGAAGCCAATGCTTCGCGGACACTAATGATAACCTCCATACTGGCCATTCTTGTTATTTTTCTGTTGCTTTTTCAGGAGTTTCGAAACTTTAAGTTGGCTGCCATAATCCTCCTCAACCTCCCACTGGCACTCATTGGAGGAATTTTCTCAATCTATATAACAGGTGGAATTTTAAGCATACCCGCCATTATTGGGTTTATAACACTTTTTGGTATTGCCACCCGTAATGGTATTCTGCTGGTATCCAAATTCCAGCAGCTGCAAGCCCAAGGCTTACCAATCCACGATACCATATTAAAAGGTTCAACTGACAGGTTGAATGCTATACTCATGACCGCCCTGTCGGCAGCATTGGCTTTAATTCCTCTTGCCATGAGGGGGCATCTCCCTGGTAACGAAATTCAAAGCCCAATGGCCAAGGTTATTCTAGGAGGATTAATCACATCCACCATATTAAATATCTACATTGTGCCTATTGCATACAGCTTGCTGGCCAAACGGGGTTTTACTAAAACTGATAAGCAATGAGAAGAATAAGCCTGATAATTTCCAACCTTTTGTTGTTTGTTGCAATAGCTAACGCACAGGCATCCATCGAGAAGATTTTGGGTGAAGTAGAGCGAAATAATACCACCCTTGTTGCTCTCAGGCAGAAGATGGAGGCCGAAAAAATTGGCAGCAGAACGGGACTTTACCCTCAAAACCCCAGCTTTGAGTATTCCTACCAGTGGGGCAATCCTGCTGATATAGGCAGTAAAACGGACATTAGCCTGATTCAATCGTTCGATTTCCCTACAGCATACCTTTACCGGTCAAAAATTGCTAAAGCTGAAATAGAATTGCTTGCAACAGAGTACCTTCGTCAGAGTAAACAACTTCTGCTGGACGTTAGGCTGGTATGTATAGAGTTGGTTTACCAAAATGCCCTTTCATCAGTGCTGGGGAAGCGTGTCAGCAATGCTAAGCTAATAGCCGATGCCTATTCAAAAAAGTTGGATGTTGGAGAAGCCAGCGCACTTGAGAACAACAAGGCTCGTCTTACCCTGCTTAATGCCACACAAGAGTTGTTTAGCGTTAAACTTAAGCAAAACGAGCTACTTGCTAAACTAGCTAGCCTGAATGGTGGCATACCGCTTGAGTTAAGCGATAGCGTTTTCAACATGCCCGCAATACCTGCAAGTTTTGATGAGTGGTATGCTGCCACCGAGCAGTCTAATCCGGATCTTAAGGCAATTGAACGGGAGATTGCGGTGGCACAAAGGAATATCCAGCTAAGCAGGGCGTTATGTTTACCTCAGATTAAAGCGGGATACGCTAGTGAAAAGGTTGCCGGTGAGCATTTTCAGGGTATTGCTGCAGGAATTTCAATACCCTTATGGGAAAATTCCAAAAGGGTAAAGTATGCAAAGGCACGTGCCCAGTACCTTAGGAGTGTGGAAGCCGACCGTAGGGTTGAAATTTTTAGTAGGCAGCAAGCGCAATACAATACTGCTCTGGAGTTGCAAAAAAACATAGCAGAATACAGGAATAGCATGGGCACAATTAATAGCAGTAGGATGCTGGACGAAGCGCTTCAAAAGGGTGAAATTTCGCTTGTTGATTACCTGCTGGAGGAATCGCTTTACTATAGTAGCGCTGAAACATTGCTTCAAATGGAAAGGGATTTTTGCAGAGTTGTTGCTGAGCTATACCAGTACCAATGATCCAAAAATTTGACTTTCGAACAGTAACTTTAAATTTTTGCTATTTTCAACACTAAATGGTAAAATCCCTCAAATTTAGCAGCTGTAGCAATTTTCATGTATTGAACCTTGAACCTCAGATTCTCAGGAAAGTTGCTCATGTTCATAACCGGGGGAACAAGGGGAGTATGCCCATGTGGAATTATTCTAACTTGCCAGCAATTACTGTTCAAGGCAATTGCAGCTTTGTTTGCTGTTGATATTAAAAAAAGCCGTGGTAAGCTACCACGGCTTTTTCAACTTTTTATGACTGGATAGTTTCCTACTACTGCTTAATAAAGCGTTTGGTAGAAATCTCTTTCCCTTCGCCTACCGACACCATGTAAATACCTTTTGCCAGGGTACTTACGTCAATTCGGTTTTCGCTTGCGTTGAGAACCTGCGATTTAACCATCGACCCGCGTACATCGAAGATACGAACTGTTACCTCGCTACTAGCACCGGTTAGACTGATATTGATGTAATCGCTTGCCGGGTTGGGGTAAAGGTTGAAAATTTTTACTCCATCGTTTTCTGTCAGGTCTGAAATTGGAGTATCGAATGCGGGTGAACCTGAGCCGCTGGCAACAATGGAAATGTTGTCAACATACCAGTAGTCAATGTTGTAAAGGTTGCCATCAACTACAAAAGCTATGTAGGTGGTTTCGGAGTTGAGGTTGGAGGTAATGTTAACGGTTACGGTTGCCGGGCCTACGTTGGTGCTGCTTGTAGCAACCGACCAGGTGGTGTTGGTCCATGTTGACTTGTTGTTTGACGTTTGCACCCTAAGGGTAGCGCCTGTGCTGTAGGCATCCAGGAAATGCTTAAAGGTAAGGGTAACCTGGCTAACCCCCACGGTGTTGATGGCCGGGGTGATGAGCCTGGTGGTGCCGGGGTTAACATTCTGCCATGTGCACTTCATCTCGTATGCCGAGCCACCAGCCTTGTAGGTGTTGGAAACACTCCAGCGCTCGGTAATGCTGGTACCGGTGTTCTGGGTAGTCCATCCGGTTGGCAGTGATGAGGTGTTGAAGGTTTGGGTAACAGGAAGAGGAAGTGATGTTGATCCGCTCAGCGTGGTGAAGCTCTGCTGTGCGCCGTAGGCAGTTCCCTGGGCATTGATGGCATAAGCTCTCACGTAGTAGGTAGTGCTGGCCGAAAGCCCTGTCATGTTAGCCGTAAACGAGCCCGTTCCCGTGCCGCTGGTAACCTTGCTGCTGGAAGTAGTTGGATTCTGGGAGGTGCTGTAGCATATCCCGCGTTCGGTAACGGTGGCACCTCCATCGCTTGTTACATTTCCACCGCACGATGCGGAGTTGGAGGTGATGGATGTTACCGAGTTGGTTGTAACCGTAGGAATGGTTGCCCCACTACCTGCAGTAATGGAAACGTTGTCAACGTACCAGTAGTCAATCTGGTAAAGGTT
>DCDD01000032.1 GCA_002316235.1 Bacteroidales bacterium UBA1064 | reverse complement strand
GCCATGGTAAGCCAGAATAAGCAGCTTTGTACACCTGCGTCGGTTGATTCCATCGTTTCATCCAACGGCCAGGAGGACCACGTGAGCATGGGGGCTAACGCTGCAACCAAGCTGCTGCGCGTGGTAGATAATGTTGAACGCATTTTGGCCATTGAACTCCTGAACGCAGCCCAGGCAATGGAGTTTCGCCGTCCAGCCAAATCCTCGCCGGCTATCGAAAGCATACTGGCAAGCTACCGCCGGCAGGTTAAGTTTTTTGGTGAGGATAGAATTATGTTCAAGGAAATTGATAAAACTCTTGAGTTTATTAGAAATATTAAACCCGGGGAATGGCTATAAAAGATGTGCGGTAGAGGAAAACTGCTAGTTTATCTCAACCATATCAACCGGAATTTTGAGGACTAGTCGTAGGTCGCGGCCCCAATCGCGCATGTCGAAGTCGTCGCTTTCGTAGTGGCAGTTTATTCTTACTTCAACACCCCTGCTGTATAGCTCCTCAACTTTTTTTAAGAAACTTACCAGATGGTGCTCCGAGCAACCGTTGATAAATGTGAGGTATAGGTCAACAGTAATTTGCTTGGGTTCAAATTCCGTAGAGTATAAAAGAAACCACCTGGTGATAGGAGCAAAGAACGACTCGGGATCGCTGGGTATTAAATTCCCAACCATCGAAATTTTTCCTGTGCTTTTGCTACAAATTACTTCCGGAGTTTCCGTTGTTGCCTGAATATGTAGATCAACCAACCCTTTTAAACCCTCTTTCGAAATCATGCTGATGAAGATATAAACGGAGCTAATGTAAAAAAAATTCAAACAATGGCCGGATAAAAAAATGAAAAAGTGATGCTGATTTTTTTTACGCCTGACCCTTGTTGGTGTTTCTGGATACCAATAGTTATTACAACCTTTTCTTCTACATGAAGGTTGTTTTGAGCGGCTACCCCCTTTTCTAACCTGTAAATATGAATATAGGCGGTGTGCTGGAAGGTTTTCGTCTAAAGCCCTTTCGGAATCTTTCTTTCATGAGCCATCCTCTATGCCCACCTGTTCCTTTGAAGTTTGGGAGTAATCGTTTGCTTATAGGCTTTCTAAAAAAATGAGAATATATCTTTTGTGAACTTAAGCTTCCTGGTTGGGAAAAATGATTAGCTTACATTCTTGCTACTATCTATTAGCTTAGGTAAAAGTCTGTGCTAATCGGTTTCATCTGCCTTTCTTATTTACAAGGCAAAGTTTTCAAAACATTTGTTTGATAGTTGAAAATTATTATGTACGTTTGTTTTAAATTCTAAAACCAATAACTTATGAGAAAACTGAGATTATTTGCAATTGTTGCGGCTATTGCTTTAATGTTTACCGCATGTAGTGACGATGACGACTTTTCTGTTGAGGGGAAATGGAACATTGTGAAAGAGACCACAAATGTTTACTCAGGTACTAGCGCTACCTGAACACCTGTATATACCTATACAGAAACGCAAGATCTAGGATGGATACAATTTAACAGCGATGGAACAGGCATCGATAGTGAAGATTATACATTCACATGGACGCTTAAGGGTGATAAGCTTGCCATAAATCAAGATGGAGAAGAAGTTACCCTAACTCTTACAACTAAGGATGGCGGTAAGATGGTTGGCTACTTTCAGGAAACTTTCACTGAAGATGAAGGGGATATGACAGTAAAAGTAATTATTGAATTTGCCAAAGTTTAAGAATTCCTTCAATTTTCTACAAAGGCTATTCAACACCTCTCACCAAAGAGGTGTTTTTTATTGATGGTTTTTTAAACAGGTGTTCATTGCTGATGTATGAAGTGAGGTAAGCATGACAATTATCCTGCGATAAGGCTGTACGTTCAGCTGAATACTGAATAGAAAATAAAACGTCCTTATTTTCACGGAAAGATAATGCCATCACGGCTCTTTAAAATTTTAAAATCAGGATAGCGCAAAAACAGCTACATTTGAAATTCTAATATCAGCATAAAACTCAAACATTTAAAGGTGAGCAAAAAAGGCGAAAAGCCCTCGGGGAGAACTCCCCAGAAAAGAGGGGTTACCAAAAGGGACCTTCGCGAGGGTCTGATGGACGTATTCATCAAAAACCCTAATCAGAGTTTTAACTACAAGCAGCTATCAACAAGGCTTGGCGTGAACAACGACAACACCCGGAGGATGATAACCGAGGTGCTCTACGAGCTTGTTGGCGAGGAACGGCTGGTTGAGCTTTCGAGGGGCAAGTTCCGCCTACAGGAGCAGACAAGCCTGGCAACAGGAATTCTGGTAATGAGTAAGGATGGATCGGGAGAGGTAACCACCGACGATAACCGTGAGATTTTTATTCCTGATTTTAGGCTTAACCACGCCCTGCATGGCGATAGGGTGGAGATTAGCATTTACCGCCACCGACGAATGGGGTTACTTGAAGGCGAGGTTATTAGGGTGATTGAGCGTGCCAAGCGAAATTTTGTCGGAACCATATCGTTGCTTCGCAACCACGCCTTCGTGGCTCCCGACAATAAGCTGATGCCCTATGATATCTTTATTCCCCATGTTGAACTTAGGGATATCAAAAATGGCCAAAAGGTTATTGTGCAAATTACCGATTGGCCTCCCCGGGAAAAGAACCCAAATGGAAAAATAGTTGAAATTCTTGGAAATCCGGGTGTGCACGAGGTTGAAATGCACGCTATTCTGGCAGAGTTTGACCTGCCCTACAGGTTCCCCGAGGAACTCGAGAAACTTGCCGAGAAGATTGACGACCGTATTTCCAATGCCGACTATGCCAGCAGGCGCGATTTTAGGGATGTGCCAACATTCACCATTGACCCGTTTGACGCCAAGGATTTTGACGATGCGCTATCGGTTCAAATTTTACCAAGTGGCAACATTGAGGTGGGTGTCCATATTGCCGATGTTACCCACTTCGTGAAGCCGAATACCCCCATAGACAACGAGGCCATTGAACGGGGAACTTCCGTTTACCTGGTTGACCGGTGCGTTCCCATGCTTCCCGAGAAGCTTTCAAACTACATTTGCTCCCTTCGCCCAAACGAGGAGAAGCTCTGTTTTTCGGCAGTTTTTGAGTTAAACGACAATGCTGAAGTCCTTAGCGAGTGGTTTGGACGCACTGTAATAATCTCCAAGCGACGATTTACCTACGAGGAGGCTCAAGCTATTATCGAAACCGGCGAGGGCGACCTCCATGAACAAATACTTCTTCTCCACAAGCTGGCACAGAAGCTTCGGCGTGAACGCTTTAAAAATGGCGCCATTGCATTTGAGCGGATGGAGGTAAAATTCGAACTCGACGCCAAGGGTAAGCCACTTGGAGTGTACTTTAAGGAGAACAAGGAATCGAACCAGCTTATTGAGGAGTTCATGCTGCTTGCCAACCGAAAGGTTGCCGAGCTGGTTGGCAAGCAAAAACCTGGTAATGAACGATTTCCTTTTGTTTACCGTATTCACGATAAGCCTAACCAGGAAAAACTCGATAACTTCCGCACATTTATTACCCGCTTCGGGTACAAGCTTTCAGGGGAGAGCAGCAGGCAGCTCGGTAAATCACTTAACAGCCTGATGGACGAGGTGCGAGGAAAACCCGAGCAAAACCTTATTGAAACACTTGCACTGCGTTCAATGGCAAAAGCGCGTTACTCTGCCAACAACATCGGCCACTACGGACTGGCGTTCCCTTTCTACACCCATTTTACCTCGCCCATACGTCGTTACCCCGACATGATGGTTCACAGGCTTTTAGCGCATTACCTTAGCAACGGTAAGCCTAAGGATAAGGAGCAAATTGAATTGCTTTGCAAGCATGCAAGCGAAATGGAGATTAGGGCTACCGAAGCCGAGCGCGCCTCTATTAAGTACAAGCAGGTTGAGTTCATGCAGGATAAGGTTGGACAGGTGTTTATGGGTGTTATTTCAGGGGTAACCAACTTTGGAATATTTGTTGAGCTAAGCGACTCCCAGTGCGAAGGCCTCGTGGCTATGAGAGATCTCGATGACGACTACTACCAGTTTGATGAGGAAACTTATGCCTTGGTTGGAAAAAGAACCGGACGTCGTTTCCAGCTGGGCGACCCGGTAAAAGTTGAGGTTTGGCGAACTAACCTGGCCAAAAAGCAGCTCGATTTCAGGCTGGTTGATGGTGAGGTACATCCTGGCAACTCCCAGCTACAAGTTAACAGGCCACAAAGGGCTAAAAAGGGTTCGGGTAGTAAAACGCATTCCATGTCCCGTTCTACAAGTAAAAGAAGGAAGAAGTAGCTGGCTGCTACTTGTCTGAGGCTAAGCCCATTCGGATGCAGGGTGTTTTATCAGCTTAAACCCCACCTTAATTATAGGTTGTTCAACACCCTTACAGCACAGTCCTTTAAAAATTGAGAAGGCCACCTTGCGGTGGCCTGGGTGGGCCCAGCTGGGCTCGAACCAGCGACCCTCTGATTATGAGTCAGATGCTCTAACCTGCTGAGCTATGGGCCCCAAATAATATAACTTCTACAGTTTTTATTTGGAGTGCAATATTACATATTTGCGCTGATATTTCATCAAAAGGGATTAAAAAATTATGGCTGAAAGTAGCTCAACAAGTTTTTCCATCCGTAATATCAGGAATATTGTATTCGATTTAGGCGGTGTTCTTCTCGATATAGACTACAGCAAAGCAGTTATGGCTTTTAAGAAACTTGGTGTTGCGGATGATGACCACCTGTTATCTGCCGGCTCGATGGGTATTTTTAACCGGTTTGACTGTGGTCAGATTTCTCCTTCAGCTTTTCATGCGGAGATGTGTGCCCTGGTTGGAATGCCTCTTTCCTACGAGCAGGTTGTAGGTGCGTGGAACGCCATGCTGCTTGACTGGGACGTAGCCAGGCTGGAGCTGGTTGAGGCGCTTAGACAGCGCTACAGGGTTTACCTGCTTAGCAATACCAACAGCATTCACTACAGCAGTTACAATCAAAAACTCGAAGCCATTGCTGGAGGTCGCTCGCTAAGCAGCTACTTTGACAAGGCTTACTATTCCTTTGAAGTGGGATTGCGCAAACCCCAGCGGGAGATATTCAACCTGGTGGTTGAGAGTAGCGGGTTGATTCCTGCCGAAACCCTTTTTGTTGATGATACTGAGGAAAATATCATGATGGCTTCGGAAGTAGGAATGGCAACCCGCTGGATTCGACCTGGTGAGGCTGCATTGCTATCGTCGATTTTAGCTGGATTCTTGAGCGAACCGGTAGGCAGGAGCTGATGGTCTACCGCTCTTCCAGCAGCAATTTTACCAGCTCTTCAGTTTCCTTTGCAAACGTAACAAAGTGCTCGCCGGTTCCCGGGCCTGAAAAGCCTGTTTCGACCCTGCGAATTTTCCCTTTTCGGTCCAGAATCATGCTGGTTGGGTAAGCCATTTGCCCTTCAATGGCGTACAGCACCGAGTCACGCTGCTCGCGCCCACGAGGGGCAACGTACAGAAAGGTGTAGGCTGCGCCAATGCTTTTTGCAAAACGCTCAATTTTTGGTTGTGATTCCTTAAAAGTTTTATCCTCAAAGCATAGCGAAACTACCTCAAAACCTTGGTCACGGTATTTCTCGTAAAGTTGCTTGTAGTAACGTCCCTCGTCAAGGCAGTTTGGACACCAGCTGCCTCCGGCCAGCACCGCCAGCACCTTACCTCTAAACTTTTCGTCGGACGATTTCACCATGTTGCCGCTAATATCCTTGCCTGCAAACTCAAAGGTGTCAAAGCCCTTTTTTACCCGAACCAGCTTATCGGCTTCGGGCAGTTTAGCCTGCGGATCTTTTGCTGCTCTCCACGGGCTAACCCATTTTGGACTACCCGAAATTACCCCGTTAACCATGGTGTTTTCATCGGATATTTCACCCTTTACAATAATGGTTTGGGCGCCATCATTTTTTGAGAAGTAGAATCGGTTACCGGATACCTTCCCTTCAAAATACCGGTAATCGCCGGTAGTGCTAAGAATTGTACCAGTCACACGGCTTCCATCCTGCTTTAACTCGGCAACCATGACGGTGGAATCGGGAGAGCCCGGATTTTCAATAAACCACCACCTTCCAGTGATGTTGAAGGCTGGAGGTTCGGAATACCATGGGAATCGGTCTATTTGACCGGCAAGAGCATAGAATTTGTATCGCGTCCCGGCTTGAACACCTTTAGGATAGTAGAATCCCTTTAGCGAGTCACCGCAGTACACAACTAGCTCGCTGGTGAAAACGGGCAACCTGGCCCTAAGAGTGTCTCCAACCAGCTCCACTTCATCAACGTTGATCAGCTCGTCGGCATTCCGAATGGTCATGGAGTAGGTTCCGGAATCATTTTTAAGCTCGAAGTTGAAGGGAACATCCAGCTTGCCGCCTGTTGAATCGAGCTGGATAACCCCCAGCCAGGGGCCGGTTGCCAACTTGTGCTCGCCTGTTGTACAGGCCGATAACCAGGCAACGGCAGCAAAAGAAATCAGGTATATTTTTTTCATCATCGTAATGGTTAACTTTTATTTGATTTTTAGGCAATGCCTGAGTTTAATGGTTGCCCTAAACTTAAAGAAAATTGCGAATGCATCTATTATTTTGACCCTGAAAAAAATCTAAAATTTCCTTTTACCCTTTGTTCTCGTCAAGAATGATAGCCTGTTGACTCTGGTTCTACATGCGAAGCGCAGCTACAAGTAGCAAACTTAAACTTTTGATTACGTTAACACATTGATAGGAAGAACTTTTCTATAATTATTTGTCGTGTTGTGTAACCATATTCGGGCTTATTTAAAAGTTTGTCTAAATTTGTTTCAATCTTCATCATCACTAATCATCTCCATGGCATTAACCTAAAATTTACCCAAAAAGATGAGCCAAGTTGCAAAATGGCTGTTCCGCATTTTAGCCGTAGCTGTTTTTCTTTTAATTGCGGCGGCTGTGGTGTTACCACTGGTTTTTAAACCTCAGCTTAAGCAGCTGGCCAAAACCGAAATTAATAAAAATATTAACGCTACAGTTGAATTTGACGATTTTCAGGTTTCGCTTTTAAGAGGTTTCCCGAATTTATTTGTGGGGCTTAAAGGGGTAAGCATTGTTGGTGTTGAACGCTTTGCTGGCGATACCCTTGTATCGTTCGGAGAGCTTGGCGTACGGGTGAACCTATGGAGCATAATCGATATGGAGGAAATTGAGGTGAGGTCGGTTTACCTAAGTGATGCCAAGGTATTCGCCAGGGTTACTGCCGATGGCAGCAAAAATTGGAGCATTGTCAAAACTTCAGGCTTGCCTCAAACCGAGGAGGAGGATACAGCTGCCGCTAAGCCAACCAACATCAGGATTGCACTAACCCGGTTTAAAATTAACAACGCCACTTTTTTCTATGCTGATGATTCACTTGGCATGGAGACGACACTTCGGGGCGTGAACCTCTTGATTTCGGGCAACATGGTTAAAAGGCAAACCGAAATCAGGCTTAAATCCTCGGCCGATGAGTTAGATTTAAGGGTAAAAGGCATACGCTACATTCGTGATGCTGAAGTTAGGTTTAACGCTAACATGGGGGTCAACCTCGATAACGGCACCCTATCGTTCAGGGAGAATGAGCTGCGTATAAATCAGTTAACCTTACTTTTTCAGGGCATGATGCGAATGCACAAAGGCAGCATTGGTATGGATGTTAGCTTTAGCGCTCCTTCAACCGATTTCAAAGACCTGCTTTCCCTGATACCGGCATTCTACCTAAAGCGCTACGAGGATATTCAAACCTCCGGCCAGCTGAAACTTTATGGAAGCGTTAACGGGGTTTACAACGACTCCATTTTGCCCAGCGCATCAATCGAAATTGCAGTGGCCAATGCCATGCTCAAATACCCCAAGCTACCAAAATCAGCCAACGGGATCAACTTTGATGCTAAGGTTTGGTTTGATGGTACAAACCCCGATAAATCAACAGTTGATGTAAACAGGCTTCAGTTTAGCCTGGGCGGCAACCCCTTCGACGCCTACCTTCATGTGGCCACGCCTGTAAGCGACATGCAGGTTGATGGCAAGGTTGTTGGGAAGGTTAACTTTGCTACCTTGGCCGATGTTATTCCCCTCGACAGCATTTCCGTTACCGGCCTGCTGGAGACCAACCTGAAGTTTGGAGGACGTATTTCACACTTGAAGGAAAAGGAGTACGACAAGTTCAACGCTGAAGGTTCCCTTAACATTTCCAACTTCACTCTTACCGGATGTGATTCTACCCGGCAGGTTAAGGTAGGTGAGCTAATCGTCAACTTTTCACCAAAATTCGTTGAGCTGCAAAACCTTAAATCAAGTCTGGGAAGCAGCGATATGCAGTTAAGCGGTAGGCTGGAAAATTTTATACCGTTCGTTTTTAGGAATGAAGCCCTGCAAGGTCAATTGAATCTCACATCAACCCTGTTGGATGCTAACGAGCTGCTATCGGGATTTAGAGTTCAGGCTAAACAGCCGGTTGATTCGGTCGTTACCCATGGTGTAATTAAAATTCCTCGCAACTTTAACTTTACTTTGAGCGCAAGCGTTCAGCACCTACTCTACGGCAGACTCGACATTTCGAACCTGAAGGGAAATGTAGAGGCTGACAGCGGCATAGTCAACCTGTACAACCTAACCATGAACATGCTTGGAGGTGATGTGGCTCTGGATGGTATCTATAATCCCATTGATGTTAGTCTCCCCAGAGTTAATCTCGATTTGTCCATTAAGGACGTTGATATCCCGTTGGCATTTAAATCATTAACCTCACTACAGCGTATTGTTCCAACTTTCAAGAACCTTTCGGGTAAGCTATCGGGAAGTATCAGCATTGCCTCCATGCTCGACTCATCCATGATGCCCGTGCCCAGCTCCATTATAGCCAGCGGTAAGCTCCAGTCCAAGAGCATAGGCTTTAAGGAGTCTGCAGTTTTCGGGAGGTTGGCAGATGTTTTTAAAAAGGAAGAATTCCGTAGCCCTTACATGAGCAATGTAAATGTTAACTTTAAGGTTAACGAAAGCAGAATAGCCATTGAACCCTTTAGCACCAGCGTGGGTGGTGCTAAAATGAGTGTAGGCGGCGACATGGGTTTCGACCAGTCTCTTAACTTTAAAGCCAAGCTGGCAGTGCCTACCGAGTTGTTCGACACTGCTGCCGATGCGCTGAGCAAGTTTTCTACCAAAACAAATGTTAGGGTGTCAAACTTGGAGTTGACCCTTAAAATTTCCGGTACTTCCTATAAACCCCTAGTTAAGGTTGATTGGGGCGATTTTACTACCAACATTGACATCCCCGGGTTGTAGTTCTGGATTGAGTACACGCAGACAAAAAAAGTTTAGAATTGATTTTACCTGGTGGGCAATACAACACTAAACCAGAGGCATGACCTGCTTTGGTGATGAGATGCCTAAAGAACCTGATAAGGGTTTTGGTTTACCCTTTGCAAACGTGGGGTGTTCATAGTCAACCTAAAAAAACGCACATCATGCTTTCCGTAAAAAGCCCTGCATAATTTTCCGTATGCCAGCCAGGTTATATTAAATATGGCTAGATCAAGGTCTTTTTAACCACCTTATTGTTTTTCCAGCTGCAAATAGATTATATTTGCTTAGCCATTATAGTTTTTCCCTTTAATTTACAGGATAATAGTGTTTGCTAGGGATTGTCCCAGATTTGAATGGAGAGGTGCTTCATTTTTATTTATATATTATCCCCGAGAGTGAATATGTTTCAATAGCATGCTGATAATCTTAATATTGGTAAATTATGCGGATTAATAAGTTTCTACTCGTTAGTGTTGTGCCATTTTTGATGCTGACTTCATGCCAGAACTGGTTCAACCGCCACTTAATTCCGGGCAAAACTCAAAGGGAAGAAGTTCATCAGCGCTTCAGCGAACGGCTCAAGTTGGTTGAGGCATACGATACATCCATTCAAAGAATTGTTTCCTACGACTTACCCCTGAAAACAAGGGAGGGGTTTGAATTTCTGTATGCCTACATGCCGCTCAGCGATTTAGCCATGCACAGCAGCAGCTATGTGCTGGAGCAGGTACAGCTGGCACTGGAGGCTAAAGACCACTTTAAATGGGGAAGGAAAGTACCTTCCGACATTTTTCTGCATTTTGTGCTGCCCTACCGGGTGAATAACGAGTACACCGATTCTGCCCGCAAGGTGTTTTTTGCCGAGCTAAAACCAAGGTTATCCGGGTTATCCGCATACGAAGCTGCCCTGGAGGTAAACCACTGGTGCCATGAAAAGGTTACCTACCAGCCAACAGATGAGCGCACCAGCGGCCCGCTAACAACCGTCAGAACTGCCTTTGGCAGGTGTGGCGAGGAATCAACCTTTACTGTTGCAGCTTACCGTTCGGTGGGTATTCCCGCCCGTCAGGTTTACACTCCACGATGGGCACATACCGACGATAATCATGCGTGGGTAGAGGTATGGGTTGATGGCAGCTGGCATTTCCTGGGAGCCTGCGAACCCGAACCCGAACTCGATATGGGGTGGTTTGCAGCACCAGCCAAACGTGCAATGATGATCCGAACCTTTGTTTTTGGTAAGTATAATGGCCAAGAGGAAAAACTTACCGAATCGGATTGCTTCGCCGAGATAAACCTGTTGCCACGATATGCCCCATCCAAAAACCTTTCCGTTACTGTGGTTGACGAAGCTAATCAACCGGTTGAGGGCGCTAGGGTTGAGTTTCAAATATACAACTATGCCGAGTTTTACCCTATTGCCTCTAAGGTTACCGATAAAAATGGCCTGTGTAGCATTACTACGGGATTGGGCGATATGATGGTTTATGCGCATAGGGATGGGAAAACCGCATTTGTCAAGGTTGATAGAAGTCTGAACGAAATGGAGTTGAAGCTCTCCTCAACGACTTCCGCAGAAGCTACAGACCTGTTGCTGGTTCCACCCGACGAAATTTCGGTTACGTCTGCTGCCGATGATAAGGTTGCTGCAAACAGCCGCCGGCTAGCTGTTGAGGATAGCCTTCGAGGATGCTACATTGCTACTTTTATTGATTCCCTGTCAGCTGTTAAGTTTGCAGCAAGTATGGGTATTAACGCCGAAAAGGCATGGCATTTCCTCTCTAAAAGTCGGGGGAACTGGCCGGAAATTCAAAATTTTATTACCAACATGGAGCCGGGTGAAACACCTGTGGGCATGGCTCTACTTGGAATTCTGGCGGAGAAGGACTTGCACGACATTACCGCTGCTACTTTAAGAAGCCATCTTAAAACTGTTGACTCCTTCCCCTCATTGCTCGATAGCCGTAGCTTCAATTTATTTGACCGGTACATTCTTTCCCCCAGGGTTGGAAGGGAGTTCATCACACCCTGGCGGGAGTTTTTGCAGGGCTATTTCACCTTCGACCAGATAGGTTTTTTCCGGAACGATCCAACCAACCTGGTCAAGTGGATTTCAGAGAACATCAAAATTGATTCGGTTGAAAACTACTATAAGGTTCCAATTAGCCCCGAGGGTGTAGTTAGGTTAGGCATAGCCGATGCCTACTCCCGCGATATCCTCTTTGTAGCGGCTTGCCGCAGTTTTGGCATTCCTGCGCGGCTTGAACCTTCTACCAAACGTCCGCAGTACCTCATGCGCGGCAGCTGGCATGATGTTGATTTTGGTGAAAGGGAAGTTGAAGCTTCCGGCTGGGGAACACTTACACTTTCTGCTACCTCCGGCATGGAGATTGCTTCACCGTCGTACTATAAGCATTACACCATAGCCCGATTTGAAAACAACAGGTTTGTTACCCTTGATTTTGAGAACGATGCCCAGCTTAGTACCCTGCCTTTTAGCCTATCACTAAGGGAAGGACTTTACAGGTTGGTTTGCGGCACTAGAGATCAAAACGGAGCGGTGAGCTGTAGGGTAAAGTATTTCAGCATTTATCCAGATGAAAAAACCTTGGTAACGCTGGAATTCCCATCGTCAAAAGGTAAAACGGTTGTCCTTGGAAATTTAGGCGACCCGCTTATTCCCGATATTGAAGGAAGCTATATCAAGAATCTGGGCGAGATTGGAGGAGGAGGGTCAACGGTAGTTGCCATTATAGATCCAATGAAGGAACCTACCAGACATTTGGTAAATGACCTTGCGGCCATCAAAACGCAGCTCGACAAATGGGGCGGTGCTGTTGTACTAGCTATTGCTAAGGATAAGCTACCATCTGGCTTCAACGCTCAAAAGCTTTTAGAGGGGGTGCCCTTGCCCATTGGCGTTACTATTGGATATGATTCCCAGCAAAGTTTGGCTAATGCGCTTGCTATTGCTTGTGGGAAACCCCTTTCAACCGATTACCCTGTGGTAGCGGTGGTGAATGGCAAGGGGGAGATAACGTTTTTCTCCGAGGGGTATAGCATTGGACTGGGTGAGAAAATTTTGAAGGAGGTGGGGGAGTAGTCCTGTTGAGCCTTGTCCTTAGCAGCCCCGTAAAATATTTTTTCCCCAAGGAAGACGCCAGGATAAAATTTCCCTTGTTTGGAAAAGCACTTCAGCACCTTTGCGGTTGGGTATTTTTCATCCGGGGAGATGCGAAGGTGCGAAGGCGACATGTCGGCATTCTCCTGTACATCATAATAAAACCGGCATTGAATGTTAAGCGAAATGCTCATTTTAGCTATCTTTGCTAGCTAAATTTAGCCCAACCAATCTGGTTTTCTATGGATTATAACTTTAAGGCAATTGAGGAGAAGTGGCAGGCGCTTTGGCAGCAGTGGAATACCTATAGGGTAGATGTTAACCCCAACAGGCCAAAATTTTATGTGCTCGACATGTTTCCCTACCCTTCAGGAGCTGGTTTGCATGTGGGTCATCCCCTTGGCTACATTGCTTCCGACATTTACTCACGCTATAAACGCCTACAGGGTTTCAACGTGCTCCATCCCATGGGGTACGATGCATTTGGACTTCCTGCTGAGCAATATGCCATTCAAACAGGACAGCATCCCGCCATTACTACCGAGAACAACATCCAGCGCTACCGCTCCCAGCTCGATAAAATTGGGTTCAGCTACGACTGGTCAAGGGAGTTTCGCACCTGCGAGCCATCATACTACAAATGGACTCAGTGGGCATTTATTCAAATGTTTAAGCACTGGTACAACAACAAAACACAGAAGGCCGAACCAATTGATGAGTTGGTAGCCGAGTTTGAGCGAAACGGCAATCAGCATGTTGATGCTGCTTGTAGCGAAACCAAAATTTTTACTGCTTCAGATTGGAGGAATATGGATGGCAGGCAGCAGCAGGAACTTCTTCTGTCTTACCGACTGGCATACCTTGCCGATGTTATGGTAAACTGGTGCCCAGCACTGGGAACCGTTCTGGCCAACGATGAGGTGAAGGAGGGCGTTTCTATCCGAGGTGGTCACCCGGTTGAGCAGCGTAAGATGAGGCAATGGTGCCTTCGCATTTCGGCTTACGCCGAACGGCTGCTTTCCGATTTAGAGCAGCTGGACTGGACAGACTCGCTTAAGGAAATACAGCGAAACTGGATTGGCCGCTCGGAAGGGGCAGAAGTGCTTTTCAGCGTGGCCGATAGCCGGCAGCAAATTAAAATTTTTACCACCCGTCCCGACACCATCTATGGGGCAACCTTCATGGTGCTTGCTCCAGAGTCGGAGCTGCTGGATGGTCTTACCAAACCCGAGTATGCCGATAATGTTGAGGCATACTGCAACGAGGTGAAACGCAAAACTGAACGTGAGCGGGTGGCCGAGGCCAAAAAAATTACCGGCCAGTTCACCGGAAGCTATGCGGTGAATCCCTTTACCAACCAGCCCATTCCCATTTGGGTTAGCGACTACGTGCTGGCGGGATATGGAACAGGCGCCATCATGGCTGTTCCTGCCCATGACAGCCGCGACTTCGCCTTTGCCCGAACTTTCAACCTCCCTATTATTCAAACAGTTGTTAGGAAGGGCGAACAACCTACCAATCCGGAAACATGGGAGGAATCATACGACGCGAAGGATGGCATCGTGGTGAACAGCCCCCTGATTGATGGGCTTGAAGTCAAACAAGCCATTACACGAATATGCGAAATCATTGAGCAGCGGGGGTTGGGTAAAAGCAAGGTGAACTACCGCTTGCGCGATGCCATTTTTAGCCGTCAACGTTACTGGGGCGAGCCTTT
>DCDD01000015.1 GCA_002316235.1 Bacteroidales bacterium UBA1064 | reverse complement strand
CTCCACCACCGACTGGTTTGACCTGTACGGCAAAATCAAGCTCGATGGGTTTGAAATTCCATTTGTTTACCTGAAGCGGAACATCCTCAAAAACATCAGGGAATTTCTGCTGCCCAACGGGCAGGTTTTCATTATACCGGAGGTATGGTTCAGCCGTTACAAACCCTTAATGCTGATAGGCAAGGAGGAAAATGAAGGCATAAGGTTGCCAAAATCGCTTTTTGGCCTGCTAGCCGACACCAATGAAGTCAACTCCCCCGCAGCTTCGGAACTCAGGCACAGGCTTTCCAACCTTAAAAAAGAAGGTATCCAGCTACCCCAACGGCTAAATGCCCGGCTACGAAGCTACCAGCTTGTAGGGTATGCATGGCTTAAGCTGCTAAACCAAAATGGCATCAACGGTTGTCTGGCCGATGACATGGGACTGGGCAAAACCATACAAGCCTTAACGTTGCTACAATCAATCAATGAGGAGCAAAACTATGCCACAGGAATGGGTAAAACCTCGTTGGTTGTTGTGCCAACATCACTGGTGGCAAATTGGATTAGCGAGGCGGGCAGGTTTACCCCCGAGCTGAAAGTTGCCGCCTACATGGGGCAGCAAAGGGTAAAATCGGCCAGCTGGTTGCTGAACCATCACGTTGTGGTTACCACGTACGGCCTCATCCGTAACGATATTGACATGTTCCGTGAGGTAACCTTTCGATATGTTGTTCTGGATGAGAGCCAAACCGTAAAAAATCCGTTGACCAAAGGCTACCGCTCCGTAATGCAGCTGAGGGCCATCAACTATCTCAGCCTAAGCGGAACACCTGTTGAAAACTCCCTGCTTGACCTGTGGTCGCAGCTTAATTTCCTGAACAGGGGAATGCTGGGCGGCTTAAGGGCCTTCCGCAATGAGTTTCAAACTCCCATTGAGCGGCAGGGAGATCACGAAAAGGAAAAGCAGCTGAAGCAGCTTATTGAGCCTCTCATTTTGCGCCGCACTAAGGAGGAGGTGGCTAAAGACCTACCTGAAATTAGCGAGCAGGTGGTTTACTGCAGAATGTCCGATTCACAAAAGGAGATTTACGAGAAGGAAAAATCGGTTGTCCGCAACTTCATACTCGAAACTTTAGACAGTCCGGCCCCTAATCAGTCAACAGTTTCCATTCTGGCTAGCCTAACCCGACTCAGACAAATTGCCAACCATCCGGCCATGTTGCCCGAATACCGGCTGGCCGATTCCGGCAAGTTTGACGAGGTGGCTATGGGCATCGAGAGCGCCACCGCAGGTCATCACAAAATCCTGGTGTTCTCCTCATTTGTCAGACATCTTGAGCAGGTAGAGGTTTTCCTTCAGGATAGAAAAATAGGATACGAGAAATTAACAGGGTCATCAGCCAACCGGAGCGAAATTGTGGAAAGGTTCCAAACCGACCCGGATAAAAAGGTATTCCTCATATCGCTTAAAGCGGGTGGAGTTGGCCTGAATATTACCGCAGCCGACTATGTTTTCATTCTCGACCCATGGTGGAATCCTGCTGCCGAAATGCAGGCTGCATCGCGGTCGCACAGGATTGGTCAGGATAAAAAAGTTTTTGTTTACCGTTTTATTACATCCGAAACTGTGGAGGAAAAAATTCTCTCCATGCAGGAAAGAAAGGAGAACCTTGCCCAGCTGTTCGTAAACTCGTCAAGTTCGCTAGGCCAGATTAGCAGGGAAGCCATTCTTGAACTGCTGGAATAGGTATAAAACCCCAAGCTAAAGCTATTCAGCAAAGGGGTTGAAGGTTAACATGGTTTCAGAAAAATCTACTGGAGCAGGAGTTGGTGCTAAACCAGGGTTTTAAGAAAGTTGAGTATGTTGCGCTCGATACGCTTCATTACATCAGAGCCCTCTGCCCTCTGGAATTTTTCGCCGGTTATTTGCTCGTAGAGCTCTATGTAGCGCTCCGAAACCTGGTTTACAAATTCTGGGGTCATTTCCGGAACCTTTTGTCCCTCCTGTCCCTGAAAGCCGTTGGCCATAAGCCATTCGCGAACAAATTCTTTAGAAAGCTGACGTTGCTCCTCACCCCGGTTGAACCTTTCGGTATAGCCATCGGCGTAAAAATAACGGGAAGAATCGGGTGTATGAATTTCATCAATCAGGTAGATGCGGCCGTCGGCACGTCCAAACTCATACTTGGTGTCAACAAGAATTAGCCCCATCTTTTCGGCCATTCGGGTGCCGCGTTCAAAAAGAGCGAGTGTATAGCGCTCAAGTTGTGCGTAGTCATGCTCTTCAACCAGCCCGCTGGCGATAATTTCCTCACGTGAAATATCCTCATCGTGACCTTCAATGGCCTTGGTAGTTGGTGTGATTATGGGAGCGGGAAGTTTCTGGTGCTCGCGCATCCCTTCGGGAAGTGGCACCCCACAAAGTAACCGGTTACCCGATTTATACTCCCGCCAGGCATGACCGGTGAGGTAGCCCCTCACCACCATCTCCACCTTAAATGGTTCACACAGGCGCCCAACGGTTACCATCGGATCGGGGGTGGCTATTTTCCAGTTGGGCACTATGTCGGCTGTGGCATCCAGAAACTTAGCAGCTATTTGGTTAAGCACTTGCCCCTTGTAGGGAATGCCTTTGGGAAGGATAACGTCGAAGGCCGATATCCTATCGGTTGCAACCATAATCAGGTGCTTGTTGGCAATATTGTAAACATCACGAACTTTTCCATGGTACACAGAGGTTTGGCCAGGGAATTTGAAATCTGTTCTTACAATCGCTTCCATTTGCTTCTGTATTTTAGTTTGAGTTGATTTGGCTTCTGTTCCATTGAGGTTAAAGTGCAGTGTATTAGGATTACCAAAAAGTTTCTTGGTGGCAAACACCCCAACGCCCACAATGTTTAGTGTTTAGAAGATAATGCTGTTGCAAATGGCACTTCACTAGAACCAAGGTTACTACTGAGAGTTATCCTCACACTCATCATTATTTTCAGTCCTTTCAGAACTCCCATTACCGGAGGTGTACCTCTCAAAGGCATTCACAATGTGCTTCACCAGCTTATGCCGAACAATATCCCTTGCGTCAAAGTAAACCATGGCAATGCTACCAATGTTTTCCAAAATTCCAATTGCCTTTACCAATCCAGAATCACCTCTGTTGGGAAGGTCAATCTGGGTAATGTCACCGGTAACAATGAACTTGGCATTTTTACCCATTCGGGTAAGAAACATTTTGAGCTGGTTAAGGGTGGTGTTCTGGGCCTCGTCGAGTATAACGAAGGCATTGTCGAGGGTTCTCCCGCGCATGTAGGCCAAGGGAGCAATCTGAACAGTCCCATCGTCCATATACTCCATCAGTTTTTTCTGTGGTATCATGTCGTGTAGGGCATCGTAAAGAGGTTGAAGGTAGGGGTCGAGCTTATCCTTCATATCCCCGGGAAGAAAGCCCAACCTTTCACCGGCCTCCACGGCAGGACGGGTAAGCACTATTCGCTTCACCTCCTTGTTTCGGAGTGCCCTTACAGCCAGAGCTATTGCTGTATAGGTTTTGCCCGAACCAGCAGGTCCTATGGCAAAAAGCAGGTCGTTGGTTTGGTATAGCTCCACCAGCTTTCGCTGGTTAATGGTTCGCGCCTTAACAGTTCGGCCGTTTGTACCATAAACCAGCACATCCAGAGCATCCTCCTCGGCCTTAACAATTGAGCTGTCGTTATCATTGAGAAAATCAAGTATGTTAGCCTCCGTTAACCGGGAGTATCGGCTGTAAAACTCAACCATGCGGTTTATTTTGCTCTCCAGGTCATCAATCAGCTCCTCGTCGCCGGTTACCTTAATCTGGTTACCCCTGGCAACCAATTTTAACTTGGGGTAGTGGCGGGAAATCATCTCGAAACGGGTGTTGTTCACCCCGTAAATGGCCAGGGGATCAACTCCCTCAACAGCTATAATCCGCTCTCCTACCATAAAATTTCACAAGATTGCCACCCAACGGGAGCTGGGCAATATAATCAAAACATTGTAAGGCTATTTGAATTCTCAACCAGATTGAATTTAGTAAACAAGCTATTGTTAATAACCAAAACCTCACAAATATAACCCATTCCTGTTAAATGGGGTGCCACTGGCGCAAATATTTTTATACAGCCATTTTTAAAGTTTCAGCAATCAATTTTTTAGCTAATGTAACTTCCGCAAGAGTGTAGGTTTTTAGTATAATTGATTTTTTTCTTACCGTTTGGCGTCTAGGTTCGGTTTTAGGCATTCCAACGCACTTCTTGATTTACCTACGTTATTCATAATGATTCCCTGGTCTTTTTTAAAATCAGTCCATATAGTTATGTGGTTGGATACTTGCTATTTGCGTGGTGATGCTATTGAAATAGGATGCTAATTTTCAATATTCCCGATTACTCCATTACTTTTGTAATGCTTTTAGCAAATCCCATGGATAATTTGCGGATAGTAACCTTAACCACAGACTGGAACCAAAACGACTACTATGTCGGCATTCTATGCGGCAGGTTGCTCTCCATTGAGCCTACCCTCCGCATTGTGGAGCTAAGCCACAGGGTTCCGCCATTCGATTACATCCAGGCAGCATTTATCATGCGGGGTTGCTTTGAGAACTTTCCGCCGGGAACCATACATATTTGCATGGTCAACAGCGATAGCACAACCAGCAAGCAGCTTCTGCTGTTCGAGCTAAAGGGTCATTTCATGATTGTGCCCGACAACGGCATAGTTGGCCTGATTACCGAAGTTGCTCCGGACAGAGTTTACTCCATTCCCTTTGAAGAACATAGCAGCTTTGGGTCGCTTAGCGCTGTTGCCAGCGCCATGAACATGCTACTTTTTAACTCCAACTTGGCCGATATTGCGCTGATAGCCGGCACCTACAAGCAGAACATTAACATCAGGGCAGCATCCGACGAATCGTCAATAACGGGAAGCGTTATCTATGTTGATTCCTACCAAAATGCAATAACCAACATCACCAGGGAGCAGTTTGAACAGGTGCGAAAGGGCCGGAAATTTTCCATCTACGTGCAAAGCTTCAGCTACAAAATTGAGGAAATTGTTGAAAACTACGCCGATGTAGAGGATGGCGACATGTTGGCTCTCTTCAACTCGCTTAACCTCTTGGAAATTGCCATTCGCAACGGATTTCTGACCGAGCTTCTCGCTCTTTCTGTAGGTTCGAGCATTATGGTTAAGTTCACTAACCGCTAGCAAGTTCAATAAATTTAGCAATATGGATAAGAAAACAGATAACATCACAAGAAACGAGAGGGCAAGAGAGGCATTCGACAGGCTTTTGACCATTATGGATGAGCTCCGGGAGAAGTGCCCTTGGGACCGCAGCCAAACATTCGAAACCTTACGGCCACTTACCATCGAGGAAACCTACGAGTTGTCGGAGGAGATTCTGGATAAAAACTTTCAGGCAATCAAGAAGGAGCTTGGCGACATCCTGCTGCACATTGTCTTTTACTCCAAAATGGCCGCTGAGGAGAACCAGTTTGATATGGCTGAGGTTATAAACAGTCTTTGCGATAAGCTAATTTACCGTCACCCGCATATCTACGGTAATGTTGAGGTAAAGGATGCCAACCAGGTAGTGGAAAATTGGGAGCAGCTGAAAATCACCGAAAAGGACGGGAACAAAACTGTGCTTTCGGGTGTTCCGGCCTCACTTCCCTCGCTTATTAAGGCCAACAGGATTCAGGAAAAGGTTAGAGCTGTTGGTTTCGACTGGGAAGAGCGCAGCCAGGTTTGGGATAAGGTTGAGGAGGAACTTGAGGAGCTGAAGGTAGAAGTGGAAAGGCAAAACCGCAACCGAATTGAGGGCGAGTTTGGCGATCTCCTGTTTTCAGTTGTCAATGCGGCCAGGCTCTACAATATTGACCCCGAAACAGCGCTGGAACGCACCAACCGCAAGTTCATGAAACGGTTTGGCTACCTGGAGTCTAAAACCATCAAGCAGGGACAATCGCTTAAGGATATGACGCTGGACCAGATGAATGCCATTTGGGAGGAGTCGAAGCAGTTTGATACCGAGTAACCAGCAATAAACATTGGGCTGCCCATCAACCAGAAGGTAATCACTCCTCATTTACAACGCAAAATGATCCGCTTCGTTATTAAAAGAATACTTTACTTCATCCTGGTGGTTTTTGGGGTGGTTACCCTCATATTCGCTCTATTCCACATGGTTCCCGGCGATCCGGCCCGCATGGTGATGGGTCAGCGCACCGATTCAGCCTCGCTGGCAGCGGCACGTGCTGACATGGGGCTCGACAGGCCCGTTGCCGTTCAGTACCTAAAGTACCTCAACGACCTGTCGCCCCTGTCGGTTCACAATCCCAACAACCCCAAAAGCTACATATACCTCGATACACTTCTCTACAGCGGCATTGTTAACCTGGTAAAACTCTCCGACAACCGACAGCTCGTACTCAAACTCCCCTACCTGCGCCGTTCTTACCAAAGCCGCAAACCGGTAACCTCCATTATTGCCGAAACCCTTCCCAACACTTTTATACTGGCACTGGTAGCCATAATATTTGCAACCATCGTGGGCATTGCCATGGGAATTATTGCTGCCATTCGTAAGGATACGGCCGTTGACAGGATGCTGCTGATAACATCATCGTTTGGCATGTCGTTGCCCTCATTTTTTGCTGCAATACTGGTAGGTTGGGTTTTTGCTTACCTGCTTGGCAGCTACACCGGGCTTAATCTTACCGGTAACCTTTGGGAGGTTGATGACCTGGGCGAGGGGGTTCATCTTCAGCTTAAAAACCTCATTCTACCTGCATTTACGCTGGGTATCCGACCACTAGCAGAAATCACCCAGCTTATGCGTAGCGCCATGCTCGATACCCTAAACCAGGACTACATCCGCACGGCCAGGGCCAAGGGGCTAAAGTTCCGGCACATCATCATGCGACATGCACTAAAAAACTCCCTTAACCCTGTTTTAACGGCAATTTCGGGATGGTTTGCCTCCCTTATGGCAGGTGTCATCTTTGTGGAATATATTTTTGGGTGGAAAGGACTTGGATTTGTTATGGTTACAGCCTTAAACAGCTACGACGTTCCACTGGTCATCGGATGCGTAATATCCATCTCCTTAATTTTCGGTGTGGTCAACCTCATCATGGATATTATCTACTCCCTGCTTGACCCAAGGGTAAGAATGGGCTGACAGGAATTTTTGCTATGTTTGTCTGGAAATTCTGTTGACGGGAAACCTTAAAAATAATATGCCATGAGAAAAAAAATTGTAGCGGGAAACTGGAAAATGAACACCAGCCTGGCAGAAGGATTCAGCCTGGCCAAGGAGGTGATTGCAGGCTCATCGAGGGTTGACCAGGGGGTTGAGCTGGTGGTGATACCTCCGTTCACCCACCTGAGCGAGATTGTGAAGCTGGCCAGGGGCAGCCGTGTAAGGGTGGGTGCTCAAAACTGTGCCCAATGGCCAAAGGGTGCATACACCGGTGAGGTATCGGCCTCCATGCTGCAATCGGCTGGGGTTGAATATGTTATTCTTGGGCATTCCGAACGCAGGGAGTACTTTAACGAGACCAACCGCTCGCTTTTTGAAAAGTTGCAGCTAGCGCTTCAGGAAAACCTCACCCCTATCTTCTGCTGCGGCGAAAAGCTGGGAGAACGTGAAGCCGGACAGCACTTTGCAGTTGTCGAAAAGCAGGTTGCCGAATCGCTTTTCGGGCTGGAAACCAGGCAGGTTCAGCAGGTGGTAATTGCCTACGAGCCCGTTTGGGCCATTGGCACAGGAAAAACCGCAACGGCTGACCAGGCGCAGGAAATGCATGCATTCATACGTGGCCTGCTGGCCGGCAAATACGGTTCAACACTGGCCGATAGCATTAGCATACTGTACGGGGGTAGCTGCAAGCCCTCGAACGCCGCCGAGCTTTTTGCCAAGCCCGATGTGGATGGCGGGCTGATTGGAGGCGCATCGCTTGTTGCTGCTGATTTTATAGCCATAGCTGGCTCGTTCTGATGGCTGCCTTCACGGAGCTCCGCATTAAAACCTCTCCCTTTTCGGAGGAAACCAATGAGATAATCATCGCCCAGCTGGCCGAGCTGGGCTTTGACAGCTTTATGGAGAGCGAAAGTGAACTACTAGCGTATTCTAGTATTCATAGTGTTAGCGCTGCTATTAACACCCTTCACTCCATAGCGATTCCGGCAGGGGTGAGCATTGACTACTCCGCAGGTGAAACCGGCGAAAGGGACTGGAACGAGGAATGGGAGACGGGCTTCGAACCGGTAACTGTTGATGGCCGGTGCCACATCAGGGCTTCACATCACCCGGTAAACCCCGCAGCTGAATACAACATAACCATTAACCCCAGGATGGCATTCGGCACGGGGCACAACCCCACCACCTACATGATGCTTGAAGCGCTCATGGACATGAATGTAGAGGATTGCCGGGTGCTGGATATGGGGTGCGGTACAGGGGTGCTGGCCATAATGGCCGAACTGAGAAAAGCCCGTTCCGTCACAGCCATCGACACCGACGAGTGGGCCTACCGTAACACCCTGGAGAACATCAGAATTAATGGCTGCTCCAGAGTAGAGGTGCTGCTCGGCGATGCGCAGCTGCTGGCCAACCGGGAATTCGACCTGGTTTTGGCCAACATAACCCTGAACGTGCTGCTTGCCAACCTGCCGGCCTACGCTCAGAGCCTGGTCTGCAAGGGACATATGCTCCTTAGCGGCATACTCACCACCGACGTAGATAGGCTTCTGCAATATGCTAAAAGCATAGGACTAGAGCCCGTTGCAACCCGAACCCGCGAGGGCTGGGCAATGGTGCAGCTGCACCGGTCGTAGGTTAACTACACCAACCACCCATTAACCTCAGCTACAGGTTCGAGACACATGCTCAGGCCATCGGAGAAGGTATCTGTCGAAATATTTTAGATTTTTTGTGATTTAAGAAAAGTCCATAAATTTGTTTACCAAATAATGTAATGTCGTAGCGTCTATACTTCCCAAGTTGGAAGTAATGCCATATGAAGGGCGGGGATAAACGAGTAGTGCAAAATGCTTGGTCGAAACTATAATCTCAATTTTTTTACTTTACTCTTTTTTCTGACTAAATTTAAACAATGGTTTTAAACACTATGACGCAAGCTATAAAATATAAAATTAAGGACGACAACGTTTCGACATCTGAAGACCTTTTCAACCATTTCAATGTTGGGGCAAAGCCTTTTCTAAAATGGGCTGGAGGAAAGGGACAGCTACTCGACAAATTCCAAGAATTCTACCCAAAGCTACTTAAACAAAAAGAGATTAAAACTTTTTATGAACCTTTTTTGGGCAGCGGTGCAGTTTTTTTTGACATTGCACAGCATTATGATATTGAAGATGCTTACCTATATGACATCAACGAAGAATTGATGATGCTTACCTATATGACATCA
>DCDD01000061.1 GCA_002316235.1 Bacteroidales bacterium UBA1064 | reverse complement strand
CCAAATATTTTTGGCTGAGCAACCCGAGTTACAGGGGTCTTCAATTTTTTAGTTGCACAGCTTGACGTTAATGGCAATATGACTAGTTCAATTTAAAAAAATGCGAAAAGTAAGGAGTTGAATAAGAAGTATATAATGTTGATATAAAAGCAAAAGCGCTCAAATCAAAATAATGGGTTTGCTTTACGGTATTGGTTGTTATGTTTAACTTTGCCGCCAAAAGCAATTCATGTCAGTATTCACCCTTATTCTCCTGGCTTTGGGCCTTTCGTTCGATACCCTGGCTGTTTCCATTTCCAGTGGAATTGCACGTAAGCAGATAGTATTTTTTGAAGCTTTCCGGTTGGCTGCTGTGCTGGGATTCTTCCAGGCAGCCATGCCGATTTTGGGTTGGCTTGGCGGAATATCCATAAAGAAGTACATTGAACCGGTTGACCACTGGGTGGCGCTCGCCCTTTTGGTCATTATAGGCGTTAAAATGATCATTGAGAGCTTTAAGGATGATGGGGTAAAGACATTTAACCCGCTAGAACCAAGGGTGATGGTAGGAATGGCGTTAGCCACCAGCATAGATGCGCTAGCCGTTGGAGTAAGCTTTGCAATAACGCAGGTGAACCTTATTCTGGCATTTTTCGTCTTTGGCTCCATTACCTTCCTGGTAGCCATGCTGGGAATGCTGTTTGGGAAGAAAATTGGCAACCACATTGGGCACCGTATGGAGATCATAGGAGGGCTAATACTTATAGGGATAGGGGTAAAGATTGTGCTCGAGCACCTGAATGGCTAGCGCTAATCAATCAGCTTACGCACCTCCATGGTGTAGATGATGATATCAACAATTTCCTTAACGGAGAGGGTCATAGCGTTAAACGTTAGGTCGAACCGGGTGTAGTCGGTTCCTTTCCCGCCAAAGTAAACCCGCATGGCCTCGCGCTTTTTGTCTATTTCGTTCACGTAGAGCTGGGCTGACTTATTGTCAAAATGGTACATTTCCTCAACTCTAAGCACTCTCCATTCAAAGGGTGCCTCAACCTGGATATGTAACGAGCGGGGAATATCGCGGGTAATGGCCACTCCACCTCTTCCCAGTATCACCACTCGTCCTTTCTCCGCCTCCATCCGGATTACACCTTTTACCGTGTTTTGAATCCGCTGGTCGCTCTTGTAGTATTTAGTTGACATGGAGTGGAGTATTTCCTCCATAGCTCCTTTTCGTTTGGCCTCAAACACGTAGTCGATTTCCTCCTTTGGCAAACCTAATCTTTCAGCAGCAATTTGTTCAATTTTCTCTTTCGCCAGCCCGTTCCACTGGCTTTCTCCTTTAAGGCAGTAGCGCTGGTTAAGCTCCTGAACCAGCAGGTTGGTAACCCTATTGCCCGGACACCCCATCTGGCGCGAAATGGTAACCACCGGCCCCGGTTCTTTCTGGGTATTGTTGGGCTGACGATTCTTTTCAACCAGATATTTGAGTACGGTATAGCTCATGGGTTAATGTATAAAATGATATTTAACATTGGCTAAATATAACTTTTTTTTCCTATTAAGTCAATAAATTTTCTAAAGAAACTGTCATGTTTTTGTAAACATAACCACCCACAAGCAACCGAGCGTTTTTTGCTGTTCCGGCTAAGCCAAAACATGTGTGTTCCACTTGCTCAACCCTTTTACCTATAAGTTACTGGCTAGGGTTCACACAACCAGATATATAAATATTTTATGCGGTTGAATTGCTGTTTAAAGCCTAATTGATTTCTAATAGCATTTTACCCATTTTTACTTCCCCTGTAAACTTCAGCTGATAGTTACACCACAACCGGAATTTTGGTTTCAGGAGCCGCCATCATGGCACTGCTGTTGGTAGGGTTGAGTGAGGATTTTGGCCAACATGGAAACGCAATACAACCGCTTGCCTTTGAAGATAATTTGAGAAGAATTTAATGCGAAATGAATGTGCGGGTAGCCAAAATCCCTTTTGGCTTGTGTGGGGTGAGCCAGCAAGGTTATGAAGCAGCAGGTTGGATGTGTCCCGCTGTTCAGAATCGCATCCCCCACTGTCATTTTTTAGTTGCCGCTTGAGCCCTAAAAAATAAGGGGAATACCTTGCTGATTGTCATAATAACACATTTAAAATGGAATAATTAACAGGAAGCTGCCTAGATGCTCTCCTTTCCTGAAATAACATGGAGGAGCTTCACCACAAAAATGTACGTGATAGGAATCAGGGAAAGGGAGTTGGCCAGTATAAGCGGGAAGTCTCTAAGCATTATTCCGTAAACCAGCCAAAGCGCAATTGCCACCTCAACTATGCAGTACATATACAGGGAGATGCTTTGCGTGTCCTTGGTTTTCATCACCTTGTAGGCTTGGGGAAACTGGTTTAGAGTTGAGAGGATTGCGGCCAGCAGTCCGATAATTTGGGCAACCATAATTATTTATGTTGAGGTTAAGCGGTAGCGTCGAGATTTTTCTGGTGTATTTTGGAGTAAATTTTTGGGTCAAATCTGAATAGTGACGGAGGTTTATGGCCCACGCCGTACTGTTTCTCGTTGCAGGAAACCACGTACTTGAGGTTGGCAATTTTGCGGCGGAAATTCCGCTTATCGAAACGTGTACCCAGAATCACTTCGTAAATCTGTTGAAGCTGGGTAAGGGTGAATTTCTTGGGAAGCAGCTCAAATACTATGGGGTGCATGGTTACATCCTCCTTGAGTTTTTTTAGGGCCTCACCGAGAATTTCCTTATGGTCGAAAATCAAGCTCTCCACCTCGTCAACATTATGCCATTCGGCAACATTTAGAAGTTTAGAAGAATCAAAGTTTAGCAGGTTTACCAGCGAGTAAAACCCTACGGTAATTACCCTATCCTCCCCAAGTCCGTACTTTTTAATCCATTGGTAGTCCATTTCGCGCCGGCGTAAGCGGTCCAAATCGCTAAATACCATGAACTGCTTCATAAAGATGTTCTCCACGCCGGCTTGCTCCTTGAGTACCCTCGTGGCTGTATCTTCTATCCGCTCGTTCATCCCCACGTGGTTCCCTGGAAGCTTCCACTCGATGTGAACAATATCCTTGTACTCAATCAGCTCCTTTCGGAGCAATACCTTCAGCACACCCTCATCCCACCCGAAAATTACACAATCAATCGAAAGGTTGGGTATTAGTCTTAACTCATCATCCATACCAACGTATATTTGGCTGCAAGCTTAACTTAAAAATTACGAAAGCCCCACCAGTTTATCTGCCAAATTTAATTCAAAAAATAGCCGAAGTTGTTTTTTTTGAAAAATAAGTGTTAAAAATACACTTTTATTTGATTCTAATAATTACCTGCTTATATTTGTACTTTAAAATTGTCAAAAAGACACTTATAAAGCACAAAAGAATTTTGTTACCTACACTTAAGAATATGTATAGAATAAGATTGTGGCCATTGGGAATTGCAGTAATTGCATTGATTTTTGGCTCTTGCAACGTTGAAAAAAGAAGCGATGCTGAACAGGTGGCTAAGGCCATGCTGGATAGGATGACTCTTGAGGAAAAGGTGGGACAGATGGCCCAGATTACTCTTGATGTGGTAGGAAAGGGTGATAGCCTATTTAATAGCTATGAGCCTTTTGAGCTGGATACGGCTGAACTACGGGAAGCGATTGTTGACTACCATGTGGGTTCAGTGCTAAACAGCAGCAATAATCGAGCTCGCTCACTGGCTGCGTGGAACAGCATAGTTTCTACCATTCAGAATGTAGCCATAGCTAAAACTCGGCTAGCTATACCAGTTTTATATGGAATTGATGCGGTTCATGGCGCTAACTATACGGCTGAGGCCACTCTTTTTCCACAGCAGATAGGCATGGCGGCAACATGGAACGATTCCCTTGTTCAGGCAATTGGAAGCATTACAGCCTACGAAACACGTGCAAGTGGAATTCCATGGGTTTTCTCCCCGGTTCTTGATTTAGGAGCCGACCCTCGTTTCCCCCGACAGTATGAGGGATTTGGCGAGGATCCGCACTTGTGCAGTGTTTTGGGGGTTGCGCTAGTAAATGGCTACCAGGGAGCAAGTGTATCAAGTCCGCTGAAAGTTGCTGCCTGTGCCAAGCACTACCTGGGCTACTCGGCGCCCTCATCCGGCAAGGATAGAACTCCGGCTCAGCTGCCAAACATTACGCTAAAGGAATACCACCTGCCTCCATTTAAAGCTGCTGTTGAAGCGGGGGTTAAAACGTTTATGGTTAACTCCGGGGTAATTAACGGACTTCCGGTTCATGCCAGCCACTACATTATTACCGAGCTACTGAAGGAGGAACTTGGTTTTGAAGGGGTAGTGGTTTCTGATTGGAACGACATTGAAAACCTTTACCGTCGCGATAGGGTCGTGGCCACTGAAAAAGAGGCTATAGGGCTGGCTGTAAATGCCGGAATTGATATGGCTATGATTCCTTACCGTTACCAGGATTTTTGTAACCAGCTGGTGGAGCTGGTGAGGGAGGGGTCGGTAGAGGAAAGCCGAATTGACGATGCTGTGATGCGAATACTTAAGCTTAAGGCTGAACTTGGATTGTTTGAGCGTCCAACTACAGTGCTGGGCGATTACCCCAAGGCTGGCTCCGAGGAGTTTGCCAAAGTTTCATACCAGGCGGCAGGCGAGTCTATTACCCTGCTTAAAAATAGCAACGGCATCCTGCCCTTAAGCAAGGATAAAAGGTATAAAATTCTTGTTGCCGGCCCCAACGCAAACTCCATGAGAACCCTCGATGGTGGATGGTCATACTCGTGGCAGGGTGAGAAGGTAGAAGAATTTGCCGGCAGGTACAACACCATTTTTGAGGCCATTAAAAGTAAAGTGCCCCAATCGGAGGTCAGCTATATTCCCGGGGTAAGCTACCCGGCTTACGGACGATACTTTGAGGAACAGTACGATAAGTTCGAAGAGTCTGCTGCTGCCGCTCGTAAGGCCGATGTTATAATTCTTTGCCTTGGCGAAAACAGCTATGCTGAAAAACCCGGCGACCTTAACGACCTGTACTTGGGGAGCAAGCAGCTTAATTTGGCAGAAGAGTTGGCAAAAACCGGTAAGCCCATCATACTTGTTTTAAACGAAGGACGACCCAGGGTTATTAGCCCTATTGAACCCATGATGGCAGCGGTAGTTCAAACCTACCTTCCGGGTAGCTATGGTGCCGACGCACTGGCCGACATCCTTTTTGGCGACATTAACCCTTCCGGCAGGTTACCCTACACTTACCCCAGCTACCCAAACTCTACCGTTGTTTACTACCATAAACCAGCCGAGGAGCAAAAGCCAAATATTGGAGCCTACAGCTATGAATCGGACTATAACCCGCAGTACCCATTTGGCTATGGACTTAGCTACACTAATTTTGAGTACAGCCAGCTGACGGTTAACCGAAGTGAGCTTAAGCAAAATGATACCCTAACCATTTCCGTAAATGTTCGGAATACTGGAGATAGAAAGGGGAAGGACGTGGTTCAGCTGTACACTTCCGACTTAGTTGCCACCATTACCCCCGATGTGAAACGCCTTAGGAAGTTTGCCAAAATTGAACTTGCCCCAGGTGAAGCTAAAACTTTAACTTTTAAGCTCGTTACCAGTGAGCTTGCTTTTGTTGACTCCAATGATAGGCTTGTAGTTGAACCTGGAGAGTTTATAGTTTCGGTTGGAAATCTAAGCACCAAATTCCATATAGTAAACTAATGTTTCAACCCTTAAATCTAAAGCTATGAAGTATTTCCTGAAAATTTTTAGAAGAAATGCACGCATACTCCTACTGGGATTGCTATGCGTGTGTTGGATTCCTTCAATGGCGCAAACTATTACGGTTTCCGGAAGGGTTACCGATAAGGAGGGAGCGCCAATGGCAGGTGTAAATATTGTTGTAAAGGGAACCACGAATGGGACAAATACCGACGTGGACGGAAAGTATAGCATAAGCACACCGGCGAATGCTATTCTACAGTTCTCCTTTATTGGTATGAAGAGCGTTGAGGAGGCTGTTGGCGGTCGTTCCATTATTGATGTAGTTCTCGAAAGCGAAAGCATGGACATTTCTGAGGTGGTGGTTATAGGATATGGCACCAGCCGGAAAAAGGACATTACCACCGCTGTTTCGGTGGTTTCGACTGAAGATTTTGACAAGCGACCCGTAACCAACGTGGCACAGGCAATACAGGGAAAGGCCGCAGGAGTTCAGGTTGTGCTTCCTTCGGGTAAACCCGGAGGGGATGCATTTATCAGGGTTAGAGGTGCAACATCGGTGCTGGCCGGTAACGACCCCCTGTTTGTAATTGATGGAGTTCCTACTACCAGCATGCAAGCACTTAACCCGCAGGATATTGAAACGGTTCAGGTGCTGAAGGATGCCTCTTCTGCCGCAATTTATGGCGCACGTGCTGCAAATGGTGTGGTAATTATTACCACCAAACATGCAAAGGCCGGTGTTGCTTCAGTTTCGGTTAATAGCTACATGGGCTTCTCAAACCTGGCTAACTCACTGGATGTGCTCAACACCGAGCAGTACCGGGAGTTAATGGACGAAGTAAAGGGACCAGGAACTGTTCCGACCTCCCAGACTAACTACACCAATTGGATTGATGAAACCTTTAGTACCGGACAAATTCAAAACTACCAGGTTTCGGTTTCCAACGGTACCGAGAAGATGAAGTACTACTTTTCGGCTGGTTTTTCCGATGAAAAGGGTATTGTTAAGCCCGCTGAAAATAAAAAGTACACCATTAGAACCAACATCAACAGCGACCTGTTCAAGTGGCTTAAATTTGGAACCAACATCAGCTTTATTCATAACTGGTACAACGATGTAAGCGATAATGCAAACTCCGGAAGGGCAGGTACCATCCTTAGCGCCATTAACACTCCACCCTTCCTTCATATCTGGGATCCGAATAACCCCGAACAGTACGAGGTTAACCCATTCCAGAATTCATGGGAAAACCCTCTGGCTTATGCTTCGCGTATCAACCAGTCGAAAACTGAGCGGGTGCTGGCCAACGCAAATACCGAGATTACCTTCTTAAAGGATTTTAAGCTGAAATCAAATTTCGGGATTGATGGGTATATTTACCAGCGCGATCTCTACATCGACCCTGTTAAAACCGTTTATGGACGTACGGAAAACGGAATTGGCGAGGCCGATAAGTCAAACTCCTTGGTTTGGTTGATAGAGAACGTGCTATCCTACGAAAAGACCTTTGGCAACCACAACCTCTCTGTTCAGGCAGGTCAGTCGGCCCAATCGTCACGTTGGGACCAATCCTACATATCCGCTAAAGACTTTCCAAAGAATTCTGCTGTAACTACCATTAATGCTGCTAACCAGATTACCTATGCTGCATCAAGCGCTTCGGAATGGGCAATTGCATCATTTTTTGGACGTGTATCCTATAACTACATGAGTAAATACCTCTTTACCGCTAACTTCCGCTACGACGGTTCTTCCAAGCTATCCTCCGATAACCGGTGGGACTTCTTCCCTTCATTCTCGGCTGCATGGAGGTTATCGTCCGAGCCATTTTTAAAGAATGTCGTCTTTATTAACGATTTGAAAATTCGTGGTGGTTGGGGTAGGAATGGAAACCAGGAGGGAATTGGCGATTACGCATGGCAGGCTCTTTATGGTTTTTCCCGTCAATCCCCCACCAGCCCGCTTTCGGGACCCGGTATTTACCAGATGAACCTGGAGAACCCTTCGCTTAAATGGGAGGTTACTTACCAGTCCAACGTTGGGCTCGACTTAACCGTGCTGGACTCGCATTTGAGCTTCACCGGCGATGTGTACTGGAAGAATACCGATGGCCTGCTGGTGAATGTTCCACTCCCTTCGGGCTCTGCTGCAGTTGATTACATTACCCGTAACGATGGGAAAATGAAAAACTGGGGCGTGGAGCTGTCGCTGGATGCCAAGGACTTCAGGCATGAGCTGAAATGGAGCACAAATCTTTTTTGGTCGATGAACCGCAACGAAATTACCGAACTTCAGCTTTCGCAGATCTACAACTTTGCCCAGCTCGAAAGCAACAACGAGTACGTTATCCGGATGAGCCCGGGTTACTCCCTTGGAACATTTTACGGATATGTGGCAAAGGGAGTTGACCCCGAAACCGGCGATATGATTTATGAGGACAGGAATAACAATGGCGTTATTGACCCTGACGATCGAACGGTTATTGGTTCAGCTGAACCCGACTTTATCTACGGTTTAAATCAAACCTTAACCTACAAGGGAATAGGCTTAACCCTGTTTTTCCAAGGTTCACAGGGGAATGATATTTTCAACGCCTCCCGGATTGACACCGAGGGCATGTTTGACGTGAAAAATCAAACAACCGAGGTGCTGCGCAGGTGGAAGCGGCCGGGTCAAATCACCGATATACCCCGCGCTGTGAGCAACGGTAGCACTTTCAATGTGCACAACTCTACCCGCTTTGTTGAGGATGGATCATACTTTAGGCTTAAGGCTCTTACCCTGTCCTACTCCTTACCGTCAAAATGGCTCAGCAGGGTTAGCATTAAAAACTTCACCCTTTATGCAACTGCTACCAACCTGTTTACCATTACAGGTTACAACGGATTCGATCCCGAGGTTAACTACGGTGGAAACAACAGCGTAATTCAGGGTGTTGACTACGGCACCTATCCGCAATCGAGATCATACATATTTGGTTTATCGTTCGACTTTTAAACTCCGAGAGATATGAAAAAACTTAATGGATACCTGCTTGCCGGCGTTGCTCTTTTAACATTCACGGTGGTTTCGTGTGAGGACTTTCTCGACAAGGACCCCATTTCGAACTACTCCAACAGCACGCTGGGCGTTGATAATAATACTGACACTCTAAAGTACACTACTGCCGAACAGGCAGAAGCGCTGCTGGCCACCTGCTACTCCAACTTCAGGGGCGAGCTGTTTCAACTCGACTACTTTGTCAACGGCGATATGCAGTCCGACGATGCCTACGCCGGTGCCAGCGGAACCGAGTTTTCCCAGTTTGACAACTTCAGCATCGACGCTACCAACAAGAACGTGGAGCGCGATTGGAAGTACCTTTACAAGATGGTAACCGATTGCAATACGGTAATTGTAAACGTTCCTAAAATTACCGACCAGGCATTAACCGATGCCCGTAAAAAGGAGATTGTTGCCGAGGCATCGTTTATTCGTGCATGGGCATATTTCGACCTTGTTCGCCTTTACGGCGATGTTCCCCTGGTGCTCGATGTGGTTACCACCATTACAGCCGATAATGTTGCCGAGGTTTACCCCCTCCTTTACCCTAAAAGGGACTCCAAGGAGTTGGTTTACGATCAGATTATTACCGATTTGAATACAGCGCTTGATGGTGTGCCGGTTACTGCTCCCAACAAGGGCTATGTGACCAAAGGTGCTGTTAATGCCTTGCTGGCAAGGGTTTATGCTACCCGCCAGCCAATTGACTACACAAAGGTGAACGACTACTGCGATGCCGTGATTAACGGTGGCTACAGCCTGTTAAGCAACTACGACTACCTGTGGGATTTTCAGCACGAAAACTCCAGTGAGGCAATTTTTGAAATCCAGTACGACGGTAACTGGAACACCGGTACAGGCAACTGGGCTGTTAGCATGTTCCTTGGCACGGGATGGAAGAAATTCAACACCCCATCCAACGACCTGGTGGCCGCTTTTGATGCAGAAAATGACGTTATCCGCAAAAACTCTTCAATTAAGTTTGAGGATGTTACAGGTAGCTGGACTGACGCCAACTGGCCCACATCCACTTACCCATTTATTTATAAGATCAGGGATGAGGCCAGTACCTCCAACATAATTCTCATGCGGCTGGCCGATTTTATCCTGCTAAAAGCTGAAGCCCTTAATGAACTTGGTCTCCCTGGCGCCGATACGCTGGTTAACCAGATTAGGGGCAGGGTTAACCTTCCTTCGGTTTCGCCTACCACAAAGGAGCAAATGAGGCTGATTATTGAGAAGGAACGTCGCTTGGAGTTGGCTTTTGAGGGGATTCGCTGGTTCGATTTACTTCGAACAGGACGGGCCATTACGGTGATGGAAAATGTTCGTGGGGGCAATGGCGAGTTGCTGTATGCCGGGAAACTCCAACCATATAAACTCCTTTGGCCTATTCCTCAAGAACAGCGCGATTTGAATAGCATGTTAACGCAAAATCCTGGTTACTAAAATCATATAAATTTGATACCATGAAGATCTTAAAATATACGTGCATTGTAGGTTTAGCGCTGGTTGCATTTACAGCCTGCGAGGACAATGAAACAAAAACTACCTCTCAACCTACAATAAGTAATGTTTCCATCTCCCCAACCGCCGGGTTAACCTATGGTGATTCCATTGCCGTTTCTGCTTCGGTTTCCGATGAGGTAACGCCACTATCAACCCTTGACATTCAGGTGATTGTGGCTGATGTGGAAATCTATAAAAAGTCAATTAGAACTAAGGGTAACAGTGCTAATGTTTCCGCTAAGTTCAAACTGCCCTTTGCTGCCAATGCCGAGGATAATGGTGAGGTTACCGTGAAGCTCCAGTCTATCAACATTGATGGCTTTTCTACTTCTCAAACCGAAACGCTCCATGCAGCCCGACCTATACTTGGCGATATCCTTTACCTGGTAACTTCGAGCGATACCATTGAGCTGGCAAAAAGCCCTGAAAACCCGTTCCTCTACCTTAGCCCTACGGGGTCGTACCCCAACGAGGTTGTTGGTAAAATTGCAACCTCCGAAAACCTTGAAGCTGCCGAGTGGGTTTGGGTTTCCTCGGGTAGTGCAATTGTAACCGGCAGCTACACCGATAGCGATATCAGGCTTAGCGATCCATCCTACCAGGTTGAGCAGCTTTCCTTCAACGTCATGACTTTTGAGCTGAAGTTTATTGGCGAGCTGCTGCCCAGCGTTAAGTTTAACACCACCACGCTGCTTATGGGTGAGGATGGACGTTTCCATGGCGAGGTAGAATTTACCAAGGGTGATGTGGTTACCGTAGAGGGAATTTCTAACCTGGCAGCTGCCTACAACCCTGACTTTTTCGACTACAAGGACGGCGTTCTTACTTTTAAAGCCCCCACCGGAAAGTACCAGGTTGTTTACTGGGCTGGAACCATCAACTACATGTGGCTGCGGCAGGATAATGCCGTTTACCCCGATGCCCTTTGGCTTACCGGTGCCGGAATTGGTATGCCCACCTTTATTAACGATGTAACGAATATCTGGTGGGGATGGGATGATTGGGGCGTAACCACACGCCAAAGCTACTTCTTTTGTCCAAAAATTGGCGAGAATAAGTACCAAGTTACTGTTTACTTGATGAATACCGAGGGGTCGTGGTGGTTGCAAACCGAGTTTAAGCTCTTTCCTACTAAGAGTTGGGATAATGAGTTCTCCTCAATGGATTGGGGGTACATCTCCAGCAACTTAAGTCCCAATACCAATGGGAATTTTGTTCACACCCCCGAGCTAACCGAAGGGCTGTACAGAATAACCATTGACATGAGCGGCGGAAAGGGGAACTATTTCCTGATTGCCCAGAAGATTAACTAGGGTTGGTTTTAGGTTTGCGTGCTTATGTTGAAGAATTAACCTGTTTGGATTGGCATAGTCCTACAGGTTAATTTTTTTCCCTCCGTTTGTGTTAAAATCCTTTTTAAAATAGATTGGGTTCAGCTAACTTTTGCACTTCAACTTTACAATGTCCATCTCAATTCACCCGATGAAAAATATACATAACAGCCTATTTTCTTTTGCTTCCGGAATGCTGTCGGCATGTTTGATTTTTTTTGCCATCCTTCTGCCTGGCTGCACGGATGATTCTGACAGTGTAGATAATCCGCCCGACGACACCACCCAATTAGGTGATGTTCGGGTTTGGGTAACCACCTGTAACCAGGCTTACCTCTTCAAAGAGCAGTCGGTTTCCTTTTCAGACGACGTGGCGCCCTTCACCATACGGGTTGATACCCTTAACCGATACCAGCAGGTTGAAGGTTTTGGTGCTGCACTTACCGGTTCGTCAGCCTATAACCTTAGGCGTATGACAGACAGCCAACGGACAAGCCTGCTTACAGAGCTTTTCGATCCGGTAAAGGGCATTGGACTTAGCTACCTGCGCCTTAGCATTGGCTCTTCCGATTTTTCCCTCAGCCTTTACACCTACTGCGACTACCCATCTATTGATTCGTTTGCCCTGCATCCTACTGACCTTCGCGATTTGATTCCTGTTCTTAAGGAAATTCTTGCCATTAATCCTGCTATTAAGATAATGGCTACACCATGGACACCTCCTATTTGGATGAAAACAAGTGCTGCATGGAGTGGTGGCAGTCTTATTCCCGACTTCTACGACGAGTACGCCGAGTATTTTGTCCGCTACATTAGGGCTATGGCTGGGGAGGGTATTACTATTGATGCCATTAGCGTCCAGAACGAGCCCATGTGGGAGTTTGGTACTCCCGGCATGAAGATGACCTGGCAGGAGCAGCTCACCTTTATTAGAGATTTCTTAGGACCTAAGTTTGCTGCAGAGGATATTTCGACCAAAATTCTTATTTGGGACCATAACTGGGATATGCCCGACTACCCCATAAGCATTCTTTCCGATCCTGCTGCCTACATGTACATTGCCGGTTCAGCATTCCACGGGTATGGGGGCGAGTACTCCGCCATGCTAAGCGTTCACAACCAGTTTCCCCAAAAGGGGCTATACTTTACCGAAATCTCGGGCGGGGGATGGGCAACCGACTTTGACGATAACCTGAAATGGACCATTGAGAATGTATTCTTTGGAACCCTTTCGTGTTTTTCGAAGAATGTGCTTCTATGGAATCTGGTGCTCGACGACAATTGGGGACCTTTCATTCAGGGCGGGTGCTCCAACTGCCGTGGGGTTATCACCCTTAACTCCGATGGAAGTCTTACCCGGTTCAACGAGTACTACGCTTTGGCCCATTTTGCAAAGGCAATAAGACCAAATGCCTACATGCTGGGTACAACAGTTGTTGGTGATATGTCCCAGCTGGCAGACTTCAAGTATGTTGCTGCTCAAAATCCCGATGGTTCAAAGGTTGTAGTTGCCATGAATTTTTCCAGCGTCGGGAAAAAACTTGCTGTAAGGTGTGGTAGCAATAAGTTCACCTTCACCGTCCAGCCCGAATCGCTGGTTACATTCATGTGGAGGTAAGGTAAAAGATAAAGGATAAAGAACTTGTCCGCCTACTGGC
>DCDD01000043.1 GCA_002316235.1 Bacteroidales bacterium UBA1064 | reverse complement strand
GGCCTAATATTTTGGAAACGGTATAAATATCGGTACAATTGGTTAATTGGAGGTTGGCAAAAATGTGGCGGAAACAGTGGAATGTGATTTTGCGAGTTATACCCGTGGCTTTTATCCATCGATCAAGAGGATTGAAAATCCACGATGGATCTGATAAATCTTCAATGACAAGTTGCTCAGGCTTACATGGTTCACCGCAAAGTTGAGAGGCCTGTTTGCTGATTGGTATATACTCGCCGCCTTTTGTTTTTTGCTGGGTGAAGTTGAGTAGATAGGTGTCGTACTCTTTTTGAATTTCTTTTCAACGTAGTTTTTAAACATCACACTAACGCAAGCCTATGAGCGCTGAGAATAAGGCAGTGCGTTTCATTGTGTCTTGTTCGCAAGGAGCTACAGCAAGGGTATTTAATTCTTCTATGGTAAGAAATTTGCGACTATTTTCGCCTCAAACGGCTTTCCGCAATATTCACATATTTTCGGAATTTTCAACTGACTATATCCCATAAAATGGGCATTTTAAGTATTAACTATATTCATTAAGATTAGATAAGAGCCACATCTTAATAAAATAAAGCCTAATACAAATATGGTACAAAAAAAACAGTAATAAAAGTATAAGTATCAAGAAATATTTACCAACAAAAAAGCGGTAACATGTTGTGTTACCGCTTTTTACTTATTTTTGATTAAGCGTTGTTTTTGTGGGTTATTTTACCTCCTCAAAATCCACATCGGTTACCTCAGCGTCGTTGCTGCCGGTTGATGAGGAAGATGATGATGATGAAGTTCCGGCACCAGGGTTAGCTTGTTGCCCGGCGGTTTCCTGTGAGGCTTTATACATTTCCTCTGAGGCAGCCTGCCATGCAGCGTTAAGCTCGTTAGATGCAACTTCAACGGCGCTAACATCCTGGTTCTTATGGGCATCCTTTAGCTTGCTTAGAGCTCGCTCAATGGGTTCTTTCTTGCTTGCAGGAAGCTTATCGCCAAATTCCTTAAGCTGCTTTTCGGTTTGGAAAATCAGGCTGTCGGCGTTGTTCAGCTTTTCAATACGCTCCTTGGCTTCACGGTCGGCTGCTTCGTTTGCTTTTGCCTCCTCGCGCATACGCTTAATTTCGTCGTCGGAGAGTCCGGAGGAAGCCTCGATTCTGATTTTCTGCTCCTTACCGGTTCCCTTATCCTTTGCCGTTACGTGCAGTATTCCGTTGGCGTCGATATCGAAGGTTACCTCAATTTGAGGTATGCCTCTTGGAGCGGGTGGTAAGCCATCGAGGTGGAACCTTCCTATGGTTTTGTTGTCTTTGGCCAACGGACGCTCGCCCTGCAGGATATGAATTTCTACCGAGGGTTGGTTGTCGGCTGCCGTGGTGAACACCTCCGATTTCTTTGTAGGAATGGTCGTATTTGCCTCAATCAACTTGGTGAACACGCCTCCAAGGGTTTCAATTCCCAGCGAAAGTGGTGTAACATCGAGCAGGAGCACATCCTTAACTTCACCCGTGAGGACACCACCCTGAATGGCTGCGCCAACGGCCACCACCTCGTCGGGGTTTACGCTCTTGTTTGGAGTGCGTCCAAAGAAATTTTCCACAAGCTGTTGAACGTAAGGAATACGTGTGGAACCACCAACGAGGATAACCTCATCAATTTCAGAAGCTTTTAAGCCGGCGTCTGCCAAGGCCTTACGACAGGGTTCAATAGTTTTTTGGAACAAATGGTCGGTTAGCTTCTCAAATTGTGCACGGGTAAGTGTTTTAACCAGGTGCTTAGGGATGCCGTTAACCGGCATGATGTAGGGAAGGTTAATTTCGGTTGAGGTGGTGCTGGAAAGTTCAATCTTGGCTTTCTCTGCAGCCTCCTTCAGCCGTTGGAGTGCCATGGGGTCTTTTCGCAGATCGATACCCTCATCCTTAAGGAATTCCTCGGCCAGCCAGTCAATAATCACATGGTCGAAGTCATCACCTCCGAGGTGGGTGTCACCGTTGGTTGATTTTACCTCAAAAACCCCATCGCCCAGCTCTAGAATTGAAATATCGAATGTGCCACCGCCCAGGTCAAAAACGGCCACCTTAAGGTCTTTGTTTTTCTTGTCGAGCCCATAGGCTAAAGCTGCTGCGGTAGGCTCGTTGATTATACGTCGAACTTTCAGCCCGGCAATTTCACCGGCTTCCTTTGTAGCCTGACGTTGCGAGTCGCTGAAGTAAGCAGGAACTGTGATTACAGCTTCTGTAACTTCCTGACCCAGGTAGTCCTCTGCCGTTTTCTTCATCTTTTGAAGAATCATGGCCGAAATTTCCTGAGGAGTGTATAGGCGACCATCAATATCAACCCGCGGCGTGTTGTTTTCGCCACGGACAACTTTATAGGGAACCCGTGGAACCTCAACGTTGGCAACCTTATCATAGGTTTCGCCCATGAACCGCTTTATAGAGAATACAGTTTTTTGTGGGTTGATAATTGCCTGTCGTTTTGCGGGGTCTCCTACCTTGCGCTCCCCATTTTCAACAAAGCCTACAACCGATGGGGTTGTTCTCTTACCTTCGCTATTGGTTATGACAACCGGTTCGTTGCCCTCCATAACGGCAACGCATGAGTTGGTCGTTCCCAAGTCAATTCCAATTATTTTGCTCATTGTTCTAAGATTATTTATTTATTGTTTACTTCAACTACCAATATGTTTAGCATAACCTGTTTCTGCAATGTTTATGCCATGTATTTGTGGCAATGTTTTTTGGCAAAATTGGCATTTATCGCCACAAACAGTAAGCTTTTTTGACAGCCCGCTTGTTTATAGCTGAATTGCCATTGAAGGGAAAAGAAGAGGAAAGGATAGGTGTAACCTATTGTACAATCTTGATGAATTGCATGAGATGTGCTCATTATCTGGTCAAAACAACAACCCGGGTTTTTTTTATGGGTATACGAGCGACTCTTGTCAGGCTGCCGTTTTGTCAGTTTGGCATAGTCCTGTAGCTACTGCCCTAGCCAAAATTTCAATAAGTTGGATTATTCCTTTACTTTTGCCTAATCAAATAATTAATACAGCTGAATATGTCAACGGAAAGTACTGCCAAAGTGGTTACAACCCATGTGCTGAACGAGATGAAGCTGAGGGGAGAGAAGATAGCCATGCTTACAGCGTATGATTATTCCATGGCTCGCATTCTTGACGCTGCCGGAATAGATGTTTTGCTGGTAGGTGATTCTGCCTCTAATGTGATGGCCGGCTACCAGTCAACTCTTCCAATTACGCTAGACCAGATGATTTACCATGCCAGCTCGGTGGTTCGTGGTGTTAAGCGTGCCCTTGTGGTTGTTGATTTGCCATTTGGAACCTACCAGGGGAACTCAAAGCTGGCGCTGAACTCATCCATACGGATTATGAAGGAAAGTGGTGCCGATGCAGTTAAGCTGGAGGGAGGAAAGGAAATTCTTGAATCGGTGGATAGAATTCTATCAGCCGGCATTCCTGTAATGGGCCACTTGGGCCTAACGCCACAGTCCATTCATAAGTTTGGAACCTATGTGGTTAGGGCGCGCGAGGAGGAGGAGGCCAGCAAGCTGGTTGACGATGCTCACAGGCTGCAGGATGCAGGCTGCTTTTCAATTGTATTGGAAAAGATTCCTGCCTCGCTGGGTGCAAGAGTTGCCCACGAGTTGAAAATACCCATTATTGGTATTGGTGCCGGGAATGGTGTGGATGGACAGGTGCTGGTAACACATGATATGCTGGGCATAACCCAGGAGTTCTCGCCACGGTTCCTACGTAGGTACCATAACCTCTTCGCCGAAATGCTTGGTTCATTTCAAGCATACATTAAGGACGTTAAGTCGCTTGACTTCCCCAACGAACGCGAGCAGTACTGATGGATTTCACACCCGATAGAATTCTCTTTGAGGATAACCACTACATTGCGGTAAATAAGCTTTGCGGTGATATTGTGCAGGCTGATAAAACCGGTGATCTTTCGTTGTTGGAAACAGTAAAGCAGTTTATTAAGGTTAGGGATGGCAAGCCGGGAAACGTCTTTCTTGAGGTTACCCATCGCATTGACAGGCCTGTGAGCGGGGTCATTGTTTTTGCAAAAACCAGCAAGGGTCTGAGCAGGATGAACCACCTGTTTCAGGAATCGCAGGTGCAAAAACGCTACTGGGCGGTTGTACGGAGTAAACCTCCTAAGGATACCGATTTACTGGAACACTACCTGGTAAGGGATTCCAAGTCAAATAAATCATTTGTATACAACCACGAGGTGAATGGCTCAAAGGTGGCACGGTTGCGCTACAACCTGGTTGGTAAGTCTGAAAAGTACTACTTTCTGGAAATTGAACTTATTACTGGCAGGCACCATCAAATACGATGTCAGCTTGCCAAAATTGGTTGTCCCATTAAGGGCGACTTGAAGTATGGTTTTCCCCGCTCCAACCCGGATGGTGGAATTCATCTACACTCCAGGCTTTTCTCCTTTACCCATCCCATATCGGGAGAGCAGGTTGTTATTACAGCTCCACCTCCAAAGGATGTGCTATGGGACGAATTCATGTTGCTGGGTATATAGCTGAATGTTGATTTCCTGCAATGGCTTATATTCGTTATCTTTGCTGCCACAACTTAGGAAAATTCTTAAACAACACTAGTAGCCGGATATATATTAGCATGATAACAGGTGCTGGTAGCCAGCTTATTGGACGAATTTATCATGTATAAGATACCTTGTTAGGAATTTTAAATGAAGCATAATGGGATTAAATTGGTTATTACCTTGAAATTCTGGTTGGTAACCGTAAAAAAAATTGCATTCTTTTTTGCATTTACCATGCTGCTCCATGCTAGTGCATGGGCGCAGTCATCAATGTCAGGTTCAGATTATATTGACAGGTATTCCGGTATAGCTGTCAGGAACATGAAGCAGTATGGCGTTCCGGCAAGTATTATTCTTGCGCAGGGAATGCTGGAGAGCAACAATGGAAACAGCACCCTGGCGCGCGAGGCCAACAATCACTTCGGGATAAAGTGCCATAAGGACTGGACCGGCCCAACCATTTTCCACGACGATGACCATAAAAATGAGTGCTTCCGAAAGTACCGAACTCCCGAGAACTCTTTTGTTGACCATAGCCTTTTTCTTCGGGGAGCAGCTAGGTATGCCTTTCTTTTCGAGCTTGAACCTACCGATTACAGGGGATGGGCCTACGGTCTCAAAAAGGCCGGATACGCAACAAATCCAAGCTACCCGGAGTTGCTAATCAAAATAATTGAGGAGAACAAGCTTTACCTCTACGATAAGGGGGTTGAGGTTGCCGTAGCTTCACCCGCCAAAGGAAGGGGGAAAAGTGTTGATGTTGACAGCTATGAGATTGACATCTACGGTGGACGAACGGTTTATACCCGCAATAGAATTAAGTACATTGTTGTTAAGGAGGGTGATTCCTTTGAATCGCTAACGAAGGAGCTTAACCTCATGCCCTGGCAGCTTTTTAAGTATAACGACCTAACTAGCGATTCGACCCTTCGGGTGGGAGAGGAGCTTTACATTCAGCCTAAACGGCGTAAAGCCGAGAGGAATCATTCGGTTCATACGGTTGAGAAAGGGGAGACCATCTACCAGATATCGCAGATGTATGGTGTTAAGCTTAATGTTCTCTACCGACGCAACAACATGCATCCGGGTGACAGCACCGAAAACGGGCAGGTGGTATTCCTTCGTGGTCGAAAACCTTTATAGCATTTTTATAAACTTTGTGTTGTGCCATCCTTTCACAAACTCCTCAACTGGCATAGCTTTTTTCCCTGCTTGCTGGATGATTTTTAGCGCTATGAAACCGTCTGAACAGGCAACTCTTAAGGTACGTGAGCTACTTGTATCAATAGATCCGGGCTGCAGGTTACTTGTTGGCTCGACGCTTTTAGCAGCGCTGTATATTTTAACCTGCAATAACAATTCTTTCCCGTTTATGCTTACCAGCATTTCAGACCATGCGGTAGGGTAGGGGCTCAAACCTCTAATGAGGTTGTAAACATTGCTTACACTATCGTTCCATCTTATCCGGCAGGTTTCCCTGAATAGCTTAGGGGCTGTTCGTAGAGGGGGCTGCGCAACCATCAGCTGATGTTGTGGAATGGTATTAACTTGATGTCCGGACAAAAGCATATCGAGTGTTTTTACTACAAGGTCGGCACCAGCCATCATCAGCCTATCGTGCAGCTCGCCGGCTGTTTCATCTTCACCAATGCAAACCTCTTTTTGCAGCAGGATGTTGCCGGTATCAAGCTGCTCATCGAGCAGAAAGGTGGTTACGCCCGTAGTTTTTTCACCGTTTATTATGGCCCAGTTGATTGGCGCTGCTCCCCTGTACTGCGGAAGCAGCGATGCATGGAGGTTAAAAGTGCCAAGCTTGGGAATGCTCCAAACCGATTTTGGAAGCATACGAAAAGCTACAACCACCCCAATTTCGGGCTTCAGATATTCCAGCTGCCTGGTGAAATGCTCATCCTTCAGCCTTTCGGGTTGAAGAACAGGAAGGGAATGTTCCAGAGCAAAAGTCTTTACTGCTGTTGGTTGTGTTTTGAGTCCACGACCTGCCGGCCTATCGGGTGCGGTAACAACAGCAACCACGTTGTATCCATTGTCTTTAATGGCTCTAAGCGGTTCAACTGCAAAATCGGGAGTGCCCATATAAACTATTCGCGGAGTGATGCTCATTTTGGAATTTGCTTTTCTACTACTGTTTACTAAAGGCTAACTTATATTAACATTTTTTTGGAAGTGGCAGCATGAACAAGATTTTCCATGGTATAATCTTTTGGGCACTCCAAAAACTTTGCTTTTACTCCAAACCTAATCGGTTTTAGGATTTATCAATTCGTTCCTTTACTTTGATGAGAGCGAAAATTTTCTAATGATAGCCAAATCCTTTCTACTGAATCCTATAGCTTATTGTGTAGTCGTCAATCAGGTATCTTCCCTTCCTATTATTCCAAATGTAGGTTTTTATCCTGACGTTTTTCTGGTTAGCTATTTCAGGAACGGCTATGCGGAATTCCCTGTTAACCCATTCATCAGAAGTGTTTTGTTCGGTAAAGGTTATGTCGTAACTTTTGTAGGCTATTTGTTTGTTGTTGCTGGTAGCCTCTACAACATATCTCAACTTTTTTTCTGGCTCCGTGGGAAGAATACTCATAGAAACCTGCAGCTCAAAGGGATGAACAAACTTTAGGGAGTCGAGTTCAAAGTTTTGCTTAAGGCAAAAATCCCTCGATTCCTTCAGTAGTATACAGCTTGATCCGTTCTTTCCCATAGGTTTAATGTGCTTGGCTTCGGTTTGAAGGGTAGTTGAGTCGAAATCAAAATTTTTAATGGTGCAGAATATAATTCCCTCACCCTTTAATAGTGAGCTGTTTTTTTGAATAACAAAGGGGTTGGGTTCGATTTTTTTGAATACAGCAATTTTGTATGGCTTTCGATAGACATCAACAGGTACTTCGGGTTCAAAAACTTTTAACAGCTCGAGATCGCTACAGCTGGCAAGCTCGTTGAGGTTGCCTCCAGCCATTTCGGTGAAGTAAGTGTCGTAAATTAGCAGTTCGCCATTTTCTAATCCCTTAGCGGGGTTGGCAGGTGTTGCGACAAACCTTTCACATTCTGTCGTATCGAACGGGGTTGCATTCAGCTGGAGTACTACCGTGGGGTCGTTGTAATGGAATTTAACGTTGTTGAGTCCTTCCTGCTTTATCCAGTCGGTAGCCTGGCGAATTGTTTTCTCGGTAGGCCCGGGTGTAATTGGGTAGTTTTGCACGGCAAAAGGTATGTGGAAAACCGAAATAAACCCGATAATTAGCGCAAAAACCCGTACCCACTCCTGCTTGGTGAGAATAAGAAACATTTTGGCAAAAAGGTAGAGGCCACGAGTAGCCATAACTGCCATGAAGGGAACAATTGCAGCCATATACCTGTTTTGTCCCTGAGATCCACCGATTCCAAGCCACCATGATACCGTGTGGGCAAAAAAGTAGGTAAGAAAGGGAAGAACTACCAGCAGAAATTCCTTGGAGTACTCCATCTTCTCGCGCAGGTAAAGTGAAAGGCCTGCCACTAGCCCCGTTACAAAGAAAATCTCGTTAGGAATACCAAAAAAACCTGGACTTCTAAGAATATAATGAAAAAATTTACCTTTTCCATATACCCCTACGGTATTCTGATGTGGAAATTCAGTGAAAAGCCATAAAATGTTTTTGCCGGCAAGCGCTCCCAGGAGGCTGTAAATAACCATGCCGGTAAGCATTAGCAATATTTCACGGTAGTGCTTCTTATTTATCAGGAAAATGGCGTAAACCGGAAGTAGAACTACCGCCTCATATCTAATCAGCGGAAGAAATGAAACTACAACTGCACCCCAGGCATACCGCTCTTTTATTAGAAGGTACGAGGCAAGAATAGCAACAAAGGCAAAAAGAATTTCGGTTAATCCCGAAAACAAGCTTATCATGAAAATTGGGGTAAAGCAGCATATCACAATGGCCAGCAAGGGACTTTTCATTTTCAACTCCTTGGCTACCAGGTACGATAAGTAGCCCGTGGCAATGCCAAAAAGGATGTTGAACAGCTGAAAGGTTTTGAACCCAACTGCTGCAAACGGGGCGCTTAGAAGTGTAAAAATCGGTTTTGACCAGTGGTTAAGCAGGTAGGCCGGATGTGCAAATGCCCAGTGAGAAGAAAGGTAGTGTCCGGCAGTATCGGCACCTCCGTAATACCCACTACTAAAAACCAGAATGGTTAAGTCAATTATCAGAATGCCGGTAAGAATTATGTAGAGCAATCGCCTCTCTGAAAAGAAATCCTCAGTATTTTTGATAAGAGTTGAAAGTTTCATGTCGGTTAATTTGATTGTGATTGCCGGTTTTTATGCTATGTATTTTAGCAGTTGAGCAAGATTGAAGTTATGCTCAATGCGCCCGTAAAAATAGCATAATCTACACTTTCTTTGCCAACAAACAGGTTACCATTTTATTAATACAAGATTAAAACTATTCCTTTTCAGCAATGGGGCCTGTATAGTTCAACTTTACGACTATAATCCAGCTTCTGCTTTGAGCCGATTTTTTTAAGATTACCAGATGAGCGGCAATTGCCAAGGTTAGCTTTGGCTAGCGGCTTCTATTGTAAAATTCTGATGTTCGACTCATTTTGGGGTATTGGTTCCAGCTAGTTAGCCGGTTTCCCATATCGTAAAACAGCCTTGCATCTTCAACCAATCCATCCAGATTATCCCTTGTGGGGTCAAACTCATCAGATGGTTTATGGTAGGTGTTAAGCCAGTACTTGTTGATAAGTTCCTGTGTTTTTTCTTTTCCAAGTTCGGTTTGATGAATGCAACCTTTCGCAAACATTGATGGGATACCTGCTTTTAGAAATGGTAGCTGGTCGGATCGGTAAATCATCCCAATTTCCGGATTTGGGTCGGAAATCACATAGCGGTTTTGGCTTTTTGCCGCCAGCCTCAACAAGCTGTCGAGATTGGAATGCCCGGGACCGGTAATGGTAACATCACTGAATTTTCCCAGAAACAAGGCTACGTCGTAGTTGAAACAGGCAACCATTCGTCCAACCTCTTGGGGTGGGTGTTGTACAAAGTAGGTTGAACCAAAAAGCCCAGACTCCTCGGCGGTTGGTGACAAAAATAACACCGACCGTTCGGGCCTTTCACCTGAATTCTGAAACGCCTTCGCAATGGAGAGCATCCATGCAATGCCGGCAGCATTGTCCGATGCGCCGTTGTATATCGAATCGCCGTCAACAGCCTTGCCAATTCCAAGGTGGTCCCAGTGGGCAGTGTAAACTATAAATTCATCTGGATTTTTGCTTCCTGCTATGTAGCCAGCCACGTTTTTAGAGGCAGACTTTGTTTGCCTGTTTTCCATGGTTAAGCTTAAACAAGCTTTTAGGCCTACAGGCTTGAATCCCCTGTTTACTGCCAGCTGCTTGAGCGAGTCGTAGCTGTAGCCGCACTTCCCCATTAGCTTCCTGACTGCATCCAGGGTAATCCATCCGTTCAGCACACACCTAGAGTTATTAAGTTCGGGTGAATCCATGTAGAGAATTGGAGTGTTGCTCTTGCTTCCGGCAACAGCCCATGGATAGCCTGCAGCCGCATCCTCGTGAACAATCAAACAGCCTAGGGCTCCCTTTCTTTCAGCTTCCTCAAATTTATAGCGCCAACGACCGTAGTAGGTCATGGCGTTGCCTGTAAACAGTAGCGAATCGTGGGTGTAAAATCCCGGGTCGTTTACCAGCACAACTATTATTTTTCCGCTCACATTCAATCCTGCAAAGTCGTTCCACTCATACTCAGGGGCATCAATACCAAAGCCGGCAAAAACTAAATCGGCACTGCTTATTTTTATATTGGGCTTTATGGTTGGGCTCCACAGACATATTTCCTCATCGGTTTTAAGTTTCAGCGCTCCTTTTGGAGTGGTAAAGTCAACAGTGTTGGGTACCATGGTGGTTATTGAAACCATAGGAACGCTTTGAATATATGAGCCCTCGAATGCTGGCGTCAGCTTTAGCTCTGCCATCCTTTTTTGCAGGTAGGCCACCGTTCGCTCTTCCCCGACTGTGAATGGTGCCCTTCCCAGAAGGCTATCGGAGGATAGTGCCATTATGTCCTGGCCCATCTCCTGGCTGGTAATGGAGTTTATCGCCCTTTTAATATTGCCATCTTGGCAGGAGAAAAACAGTAGGGCTAAAAACGGAATCGCTCTATTCATGATATTAAGTTTATATGGTCGAAAACAAATGTAATCAATTTATCAGCATTTATCTGTAGCGGATATTTCGATACCACAAGTAGATTTTGGTTTAACTTAACTGGTGGGTTAACCCCTTGTGGTTTGTAGGTTGTTTGAATATGTGCCTATTTTTTTCTAACAACACCTTTTAGCTGTAGGTGAACTTTTGCTAATTTTAGCAGTCCAAACCAAAGTTCAACTTTAACGCACTTTACCATGAAGTATTCAAAAACAATTCTTTATCTCTGTTCCATGACGCTGTTAATATCCAATTCCGGATGCAATAAGGCCAACAAACCAGCTGCTCCGGAGCCGTTGAGCATCAATGTTTCTCTTTCCGACTCTGAAAAAGCAGCCGGATTGCTAACTCCCGAAATACTATGGAAGTTCGGGCGGGTGGGCGAGTATGCCCTTTCTCCGGACGGTACAATGCTTGTTTACGCGGTTACCTTTTACAATCTACAGGAAAACAAGGGAGTTACCAACTTGTATGTTGTTTCTGCTACCGGTGGTGAGCCTCTAAAGTTAACCGATGAAACCGGTTCTGAGTCTGCACCACAGTGGAGCAGCGATGGCCAAACAATCCTATTCCTTTCAACCCGTGGTGGGTCGAACCAGCTATGGCAGGTGAGGCCTGATGGTTCGGAGTTGAAACAGATTTCTGGCATTGATGGCGATATAAATGGTTTTTCCTTTTCGCCCGATAACACAAAGCTGGTGTTTGCCGTCGATGTTAAGCTCGACCAACAGGCCGATGATATTTACCCCGATATGCCGAAGGCTAAGGTGAGGATTATTGACAATCTGATGTACCGCCATTGGAATTACTGGGAGGACGGAAGGTATAGCCACCTTTTTGTTGCTGACTTTGCCGATGGCAAAATCTCGAATGCACGCGATATAAATGCTGGAGAAAAGTGGGACACCCCTATGGCTGTTGATTTTGACATGACCGAAGTACAGTGGAGCCCCGATGGTAGTAAGCTGGTTTACGCCTCCAAGAAACTTTACGGTAGGGAATATGCTGTGAGCACCAACTCCGATATCTATCTCTACGATATGGTTTCAGGCGCTACTACTAACCTTAGCGCTGATAATCCAGGGTATGACCGTTATCCCAGCTTTTCTCCAAACGGAGCATACATCAGCTGGTGGAGCATGAAAACTCCGGGTTATGAGGCCGATCAGAAAAAGCTGGTGTTATTCGACACTAAAAGTAACGCTAAAACCACCCTTACCGAGAGCTTCGACCAAAACGTTGATAGCTATGTTTGGGATGGCGACAGTAGAAACATCTACTTTGCCAGCGAGGTGAAGGGTACTGCTCAACTCTATAAGCTTAACATTTCCACGGACAGCATCTACCAGCTAACGAGGGGTGCTCACAACTACACATCCTGCCAGAAAGGCAACGGCGTGCTGGTGGCTGAGCGGATGAGTATGAGCATGGCTCCCGAACTATATAGGATTGATGAGCAAAACGGTAGCGCTCAGCAGCTAACCTTTACCAACAAGCAAATTTATGAGAGCATAAAAATGGGAGAGGTTCGCGAGCGTTGGGTAAAAACAACCGATGGTAAGGAGATGCTGGTTTGGGTGATACTTCCACCCAATTTTGACGAAACTAAAAAGTACCCCGCTTTGCTTTTCTGCCAGGGAGGCCCCCAAAGCACTGTTGGGCAATTCTGGAGCTACCGGTGGAACTTTCAAATTATGGCTGCCAACGGTTATGTGGTGGTTGCACCCAACCGTAGGGGAGTTCCATCGTTTGGTCAGGAATGGACCCGCCAGATTTCAGGCGACTACAGCGGACAGAATATTGACGACTACCTTAGCGCTATTGATGATGTGAAGAAGGAACCCTGGGTTGATGCCAACCGGTTGGGGTGTGTAGGCGCAAGCTACGGTGGTTACTCGGTATTCTACCTGGCTAGCCATCACCAAAAACGTTTTAAGGCCTTTATTGCACATTGTGGTATGTATAACCTCGAGTCGTTTTACGCTCAAACCGAGGAAACGTTTTTTGCCCACTTCGACCTTGGGGGTGCTCCATGGGAAGGGAACAACCCCGTTGCCCGCCGAAGCTATGCAAACTCACCCCATAAATTTGTTCAGAACTGGGATACTCCGATTATGATCATAACCGGTGAGCACGATTACCGAATACCTTACACCCAGAGCATTGAGGCATTTAACGCTGCACAGCTTCGCGGAATTCCAAGCAAGCTGCTTTTCTTCCCCGAGGAAACCCACTTCGTAACTAAACCACAGAATTCGGTGATTTGGCAACGGGAATTTTTTGCATGGCTCGACAGGTGGCTGAAGTAAAAACTTTTCCTCCACTAAATATGATTCTTACGGCAAGATGGTGCGTATAGCGCCATCTTGCCGTTTTGCATAAGGCATACATTTCAGGAAATGATTATTCCGCCGGTAGGCGGACAA
>DCDD01000190.1 GCA_002316235.1 Bacteroidales bacterium UBA1064 | reverse complement strand
AAATTCCTCGCTCGGCGTAGCCAATACAAGGCCTGTGTGGGTAGGTTTTTCAAAACCGCAGTCCCAACGTCCACATCATGCCGTAGGGCATGATGGTGGTTGTTCTGTCGATTGACCTGAACGAGCGGAACCGTGAAATTTGAAGCTGAAAGTTCATTATTTCAAACCCGAAACCACCCTGAATTCCATAGTCCTCCCTGCGAAAGGTATTGTCGAAATCCATATCCTTTCCTCCCAGGCCGCCTCCAAACCGGTAGGAGTAGTATGGCCCGGCGAAAATGTAGAAATCATTTGAGATAAAGGTGCTGGCTGAACTTGCAGGGCTTAAGCTTAATCTGATATTAACGGGAATGCTAACCTCGTGGGTACGTAGGGTTCCATCGGTATGCTTGCTGCCCATTGTTTGGTAGATAATTTCGGGTTGGAGCGCAAAACGGCGATTGAGCCTTTGCTTGGCGTAAAATCCGGCTTGAAAGGCAAAAATGTTTTTTGCCATGTAGAATTCGTTGCTGTAGTTCTGACCGGAGGTACCGAAACCAAGCCGCAGGCCAAACTTGGGCAGCTTGGTATTTTGCTGGGCTACAAACCTGCGTGATGGTTCAAGCGTTTCTGCGTTCGACAGCTGGACAGCGGCGTCGGCTACAAAACCTGATATGGCTGCAATTCCGGGATAGTCCAATTTTTCGGCATCATCCTCGGGTTTATGGTAGGGCGATACGGTTGAGGTGAATATGTGGATGGCCGGAATACCTTGGTTACCAAAAGGTGCCGTGTCGGTGTTTGGCACGACATTCTTACCGTCCTTTTTTACCGTTAAACCATGTTTTGAGGCCAGGTTGTGGAGCATGACATCCCCATTCTCAAGCGTTTTATCCCCATTCAGGTCTATGCCTCCATATCGGGAAAGCATTCCTACCATATCAAGGCTGAACATGATCTTTACCTTTTTGGGTGGTACCTGATTATGCTGTACCATAAAACTCGATCCAACCAATCCGGCCTCCTCTCCGTCAAAGGCAGCTAAAATTACCGATCGTTTCAGCTGGTTCCTGCTTCCGGCAAGCCATCTTCCAATTTCAATTATAGCTGCTACGCCCGAGGCGTTGTCATCGGCTCCGTTGAAGACTATCCTTTTGCCATCGTCTGTTATTTTGTAGGCCAGATGGTCGTAGTGGGCTCCAATCACAATGTACTCATCTTTAAGCAGCGGGTCTGTGCCCTCAACCCAGCCAATAATATTAGCCCCTTCGGTTTTTACCATTATTCCCGAGCTGATGAAAGGATGCAGGTAGCTCCCCTGCCAGGGCATAACTCCGGCAGCCTCGAGCTGCGCTGTGATGTAATCGGCTGCCATTTTTCCTCCGGTTGTTCCAAAACCCCTCCCCATTAACGAATCGGAAGCAAGGGTGTAAACATGCTGTTTAATTATCACCGAATCAAACTCCTGAGCGGCAGCGTTAAGGGTGCAGCCTACTGCCATTAAGGCTAAAATCAATTTTGATTTCATCTTGGTTTGGTAGCTTAGGGTTAGAGCTAAAAAGTTTGATGTTAAGACGGTAATGGTGCATTTTTGTTACAGCATACCTGCACCACATCCTGGTGTAAATGTAGGTGATTAATGTAATTTTAACAACATGCTTCGGCTATGCGCAGTCTATTTTTTCCCCTTTGCCTTGCCGTTGACCTTTGGCTTATCGTCAGGGGCAAAAAGATTTTCACGTGATAGCAGGTGGTCGAGATTTGCTACGCCATACACAACTATTGCTGTTACAATTGAAGTGTGGTTCATGTAGTCGGCAGGGCATTTTTCGTAGGTGTCGCGTTCGGTGTGCCAAATTTCCTGGTAGCTGAAGTCGAGCCCATCAACATCTTCCGTTCCAAATTGGAAGGCAGGCACTCCGGCCATCAGGAATGGAGCGGTATCTGTTCCTCCTGGATTTTTAGGCTTTGGGCGAGGTGTTGCTTCCTTGAGGGTGAATGGGAAGCTAGGATTAATGCTGTTCAATGGGCTACAAATTCCGGAAAAGTCGTTGAGCATGGCTTTTGGAACCGAAAGGTTGCTTGCCACGGTTGGTCCGCCATCACGGTTGAACATGGCTGAAATGGACTGAAGCTTATCGCTGTTTTTGATTACCCAGCTGGTTGAACCCAGCAGGCCAAACTCTTCGCCTGCCCAGAGGCAAACCAGGATGGTGCGTTTGGGCTTACCTCCTGCTTTCATGATTAGCCTTGCGGCTTCCATGGCAGGGGCTACCCCTGAAGCGTTATCGGCTGCGCCGGTGGCCACATCAAAAGCATCCAGATGACCGCCCATTATAACATACTCGTTAGGGAATTCGGTTCCCTTAATAACCCCGACAACGGTGTGGTAGGGGATAGGGCCTGGACGAAAATGGTTGCGGATATCAAATTCCAGCTGGAAGTACTGGCGTTCCCTGGCCATCCGCTCAATAATTTTATACTGATTTTCATCCAGCTTGATGTCTGGAACTTGGGGCAAGCTATCCCAAACCATGCTGTTAATATTCTTTCTGTCGTAAAGCACCCTGATTGGATTAGGAGCAGATTGGATTATTCCGAGTATTCCTGCCTCTACCATTTGCCTGTAAAATAAACCCGGTTCTTCGGTAAGAGGAATCAGCTCTTTGGGTGGTTGGTTTGCGCTACGGTTCATCCAGTTTTCCCGCTGAATCTCATCGTTTTTCTTCTCAATCTCGTTGTTGCTGGCAATTATGCTATCGCGCCTATGGTTTGCCCTAACCGAGTAGTCTATTGGCCAACCGTTGCTTTCGCCTGAAATCAGCACCCATGCACCTTTTAGCTTCCCTTTCATCCTTTCAAACTCACGTTGGGTTTTAGGTTCAGCTACAACATGTCCGCGTTGAACACCCCTTGTCCCCGCAGTGTAGGATGGAGTAGCGAAATGAAGTGTCATGGAGTGGTCTCCGAGCAGCCTGCCAAACCAGGGCCCGCGGTTAAACCCTACAGGAAGCTCGTCTACTTCGTCGAGGAAAACATCCATACCCCATGCCTGAAATTGTCGGGCAGCCCAAACAACGGCATCCTCATACGCTGAAGACCCAACCGGTCTTCCGCCTATTTGGTTGCATAGGACGTCAAGGTGCTTCATGGTTTGGTTTTCAGCAGTTCCAATTTGGATGATTTTCTGTATAACCGAATCACTCTGGGCATGGGAATGAGCCATCAATCCTGCTAAAACAAAAAGCAATGTAATTATTCGTTTCATGGCAACAACATTTTATTTTCACATTAGAATTTTTTGCTCCCTGATAGTTTAACGAGCGGCTATTCCATTTATTTACTTAATTGCCGATTTACCACTGCTTCTCCAGGATAGATATTCGGAAAATCAGGTAGCACTATTTACCGCGATTGGCTATGCCATTATACGGGTTTAGGAGCTCGGGTTGCTGGTGATTTTTTACCCATCAATACCCAAATTTCTATACGTTTCAACAAGGGCTTCTTGATTATCCGTAATAATCAAAAGCTTATCTTTTTCCTTTAATGTTGTACTGCCTGAAGGAAGAAAATAGTTGTCTCCTCGTTTCACCATTACAACCAGCGTGTTATCGGGAAGTTCAAGGTTCATTATCTGATTTCCGCGCAGGAGCATTTTGTCCGTAATTTCAATCTCGGTTGAAACGGTTTTCAGGTTATCGGCAAAGTCCATGTTGAATGGTTTTAGCTTGCTAAACCTTTCTGGTTTTTCGATAACGCCTATCCACTTGGCAACTAGTGGAATGGATGTACCCTGAACCAGTAGCGAAATCAGAGTACAGAAGAATACGATGTTGAATATAATTCGGGCATGGGGTACATTTTCAACTAAAGGGTATATGGCAAAAATAATGGGAACGGCTCCTCGGAGTCCTACCCACGACACAAATGATTTATCCTTGAAGGACAATTTTCGGAATGGCAGCAGGCAAATAAATACGGAAATTGGCCGGGTGATGAAAATTATGATGATGCTTACGGCTAAAGCTGGTAAAATGATTGGAATCAGCTCATGCGGATTTACCAGCAATCCCAGGGTAAGAAACATGACAAGTTGGAATAGCCATGCCAACCCGTCGAAGAAATTTAGAGAAGAACGCTTGTGAACGAATTTGGCGTTTCCAATTACCAGCCCCCCAACGTAAACGGCAAGGAACCCGTTGCCACGAAGGAAATAGGTTATCGAAAAGATAAATATGCAAAAGGTAAAAACTAAAATTGGGTATAGTGAGTCATTACCCAATTTGATATGGTTAATTGTGATAATTGCCAGCTTACCCAGCAAATATCCCACGCCGCCACCAATAATCAGCTGCAAAACTATCATACCTGAAGCCAGCCAAAAATTTGGCTCGGAGTTCATTTTGATTATATCTATCAGGGTAATTACCAGAACATAAGCCATGGGATCGTTCCCACCACTTTCCAACTCCAGCATGGGCCGGAGGTTTTTCTTAAGGTTGAGCCCTTTTGAACGCAGAATGGAGAAAACAGAAGCGGAGTCAGTCGATGACATTGTTGCTGCTAGCAGGAGAGAGGTTAGTAGTCCAATGTTTGCCCCGGGTATGGTTAAATCGAGTATCCACCAAATAATTAACCCAGTAAATATTGCTGTTAACAGTACTCCAAGTGTGGCAAGTATTAATCCCTGGGCAAGAACCGGTTTTATTTCAGAAAATTGCGTGTCCAATCCTCCTGAGAATAGAATGACGCATAGCGCTATTGTCCCTATTGCTTGAGAGATGTGGATATTTTCAAATTGAATACCCAACCCGTCGCTGCCGCTAAGCATCCCAACTATTAAAAATAAAAGCAGGGCTGGAACTCCGTATTTTGAGCTAACCTTTCCAGCAAGAATACTGAGAAAAAATAGTGTGGATAGAATAAGTAATGCCAGTTCAAGTTGAATGCTTCCCATTTTGTTATTTTAACCCATAAAGATAGCATTTTTGAGCAACTTTTACACAGTGTAAGATGAGCAGCAAAGATATCAGGGTTATTTTCAAGCTGCACAGGAAAGTATGGTATGCCTGGTGCTTGAGCACATTCCCCGGAGTTGAGTTGAAGATTAACAGGGTTGCCATAAATACTGCAGGTTCATACCAAAACCCGTTATACTTGAAGAAGTCGATTTTTAGTACCCTTTCCGGTGATGTGGTTCAAATGTTTTACTTCTAGTAAATAGAATTACTTAAAACTTCAATACAAAAATTACCCATACTCAGAAGTACTACTAAAATCAATCATCCCATTAACTTAAAAGTTTACCTGCATTGTTCTTAACTATTACCAGTTTGCTGTTGCCACCGATGCATGACCTCGTAATGGGGGTTGAAGTATCCGAAGTAAACCGAGGGGTAGCTACGATGGATTTCATCCATTACATACCGAATTCCAAGGGGTTTGCTGTTGCCTGTAAAGTTGGTCTTACCAAACAGCCAGTCGGGGTCAATGTTTAAGTTGCGCCATTGAATCATGTTCAGATCCGTTTTTTCAATCAGGTTTTTCAGGGCGGTTAGCTCTTCTGCGGTATCGGTAAAGCCAGGCATTACAAAGTAGTTGATGGATGCCCAACGGTTGTACCGGCTGGCAATTGTTAGCGATTCAATGGCATCATTCTGGCTAAAGCCAACAGGACGGAAGTAGCTTTCGTACCATTTGGGCTGAGCTGAGTTCATGCTTACCCGTATGCTATCCAGCCCTGCTTTGAAAAGCTCTTCTACTGCCCGGGGTTTGCTGCCGTTGGTGTTGAGGTTCACAATGCCTTTTTGGGTTTTGCTTCTTATGAGCTTAATCGCATCGCGTATTAGCTCCCACTGCATCAGCGGTTCGCCTTCGCAACCCTGACCAAAGCTCACAACGGCGTTTGGGGCATTTTCCAAATGGGGAACAGCATAGCCCGCAATTTCGCCAACGGTTGGAACAAAGGTGAGCCTGTGCTGTGTTTCGGGTATAGGCGATTCCTGTTGATCCTGCTTTGATATGCAGCCAATGCACCGGGCGTTGCAGGTGGGAGATACCGGAATTGGTGCCTCCCAACGTCCCATCACCATGTTGCGTGCAGCAGGACAGAGATAGGTGAAAGCGCAGTTTTCTACCAGGTGATTCACCAGCCGGTTTCCCTCGTGTTGCTCAAGCAAAGCCTTACCCCTTTCAACCACTACTTGCTGGTCGAAGTTTTCACAATCCTGACGGGTATCGAGGTCGATCCGAATGGCGGGAACGTAAAACCTGTTTGCATACCAGCCAACTGCCGTATAGGCAAATAGCGGTAGTACAGGTGCATTAACCTTGTTTTCCCATGCGGCCACAGAAAGCTGAGTGTGTGCTGGCGCTATAAAAGCTGCCGCGGCCAATCCACTTTGCCTGGCTGTTAGCTTGCCGTTACGGCTATATCCGACCGTTTTACGACCTGGGAGTTCAAACAAATCACTACCCTCTGGAAGAGGTATCATTTCGTCGAGGTAGAGAGGGTAGAACTCATGGCCAGAGCGTCCTACTGCAAATAGGCTCCTATCTTCATAAATATTTCCCTTCCCATCACTGTAAACAGCGTAGGGTTGAAGTCGCTTGTTGTTCATTTTCTTTATTTATCGCCTGTAAAAATACCCCTCTTTTCGCAAGCCGTAAAATTTTGGTTAAAAAATCATTTATTTATGCTTCCATGCTTTAAGGTAAGTAACTTCCTCAAACAAAAGCTTTCAACACATACTTTGTTCAGCTGTAGCTGAGAGTGTTTGTGCTTGTTGCTTAATGCATTATGATTATTGTATGATAAAAATGATGTGAAGGCAAATTGCGAGTTTTGTGGAACGGCTAAGGATCAATTTTATGCCATAATGTAAGCCTGATTATCTATCATAAATAAAAAAGGCCGGTTATATGCCGACCTTTTTTATTAGAACTATGTTTATGTTTAGTTGAGTTTCCTTGGTGCTTCTCCTAGTCGTTATTGTTTAGAAACCCAAGGTAGAAGAAAAGGGTTGCCAACGAGCCTAAGGCGGCAACAACATACGTGAGGGCTGCCCATTTTAGTGCATCACTGGCGTAAACTACATTTTGACCGTACTGAATTCCGGTTAAGCCTAGCCACTGGAGCGCCCTACGCGATGCATCGAACTCAACAGGCAAAGTAATCAGGCTGAAAAGGGAGGTGTGAGAGGGCGGGGAATAATCACCCTACATACTCAATTATTTATAAGTTATTGATATTCAGTCTATAGTAGGTTATGCCGTAATATCTGGCTAATTAACATTAGGGATGGGTATGACCGGTGCTAACCGTTTTGGTAATTTTTTCTTGTGGAGAAGCATTTGTAGTTGAATATACTACCATCCCGATTATTTTGGAAATGGGTTTATGTTGTGGGTGGTGAAAATTTAACATTGGTAAACCAATGAAATTTATGATATAAAACATATATTTGCTAGGTATTTGATAATTGACCCGTCATAAACCAATTGAAAATCATGGAAAACGAATCAAAATCTAAGCTGGTCATTGGAATTCTCACTGGGGGAGGAGACGTCCCGGGATTAAATCCCGCCATTCGTGCCATCACTATCAGGGCGCTACGTGAAGGATATAAGGTAATAGGCTTCCGCAGGGGCTGGGCAGGATTAATAGAGGTTATCCGTGAAAATGATGCCGACAACAGCAAGTGCTATGAAGTGCTAACCGAGGAGCGGGTTAACAAAGCTTTTAGAACGGGTGGAACTTTTCTACATACCTCGCGGACAAACCCAAGCAAGGTTTCCAAGGATAGTGTTCCTGATAACCTGAAAAGCAAGTACCACAAGGAGGTAAATGATCTTACTCCCGAGGTTCTGAAAAACCTGGCCTTTTTAGGGATTGACTACCTTATACCTATTGGAGGAGACGATACCCTTAGCTATGGAGTTCGGCTATACCAGGAGGGGTTTAAAGTAATTGCCATTCCGAAAACAATGGATAACGATGTGCCTGGTACCGATTACTGCATAGGTTTTAGCACCTGCATAACCCGCACCATGAGCCTGACCGATATGCTCAAAACTTCAGCCGGCTCTCATGAGCGTATTCTGGTAATGGAGGTTTTTGGACGCTATGCCGGGTTTACCGCCATGCTGCCAACCATGGCGGGAGTCGCCAACAGGTGTGTTATACCTGAGTATAAGTTTAGCATCGAGAGGTTGACCGAACTGCTTATTAGCGATCGCAATCTTAACTCAAGCAAGTACTCCACTGTGCTGGTCTCCGAAGGGGCAACCTTTGAAGGAATGGAGCAAATGGTTTTTCAAAGCGCCGAAAGAGATGCATACGGCCATGCCAAGCTTGGAGGAATTGGAGATGTCGTTTCGAGGATGATTAAGGAGATATCTCCTAAATTTAATAACGGGAAGTCGGTAAACGTGATCACCCAGAATCTCGGATACCTTGTTCGTGGGGGAGAGCCCGATGCTATTGATTCTATTGTTCCCATGGCCTTTGGAAACCTTGCCCTCGATCTCATCATCAAGGGGATTCATGGTCGCCTGGTTGTGCTTAAAAACGGCCGCTACGACGATGTGCCTATCGACGTTGTGATTAGCCAGAAAAAGGTTGTGAACGTTTCAAAGTACTACAATACCGAAAGGCTAAGGCCTTTCTATAAGAGCTTTGAAATGCAGCCACTCTTCATCATGACCAGCGACTAGCCGCCACTTTGAGCTGCATATTTTAATCTACGGTAGGTTTGGCTTCATTATGTCCTGATGAAAAAGCATTTGCATATTCCATTATTGCTGCTGATGCTTGCTTCCTGCTCGGAGGATAAGTCCGTTTTTCCTACCCTAACGCAGGATGTTTGTATTGGTTGGAGAATTGACTCTGCCATTACCGCCAATCCAGCGCAATTCAACGTGCTGGAGCGTAGTAAGTATGCTGCCATTTACAGCTATACCGAAGAAATCCTGCAGCAGCTTTTGGAATCGGACGGCGTACGCAATGCTGAAGCTTTTAGCTGGCAAATCAGGGTGATAAATGATAAATCGGTTATCAGTGCATTTGTTGCTCCGGGAGGTTACATCTACCTCTACACGGGCATATTAATGGCTCTTGATAACGAAGCTCAGCTGGCAGGGCTACTGGCTCACCAGCTGGCCCACATTGATTGCCGGCATATAACCAAGATGCTTTTAAGGCATTATGATTTATCAACGTTTGAAAGTATTGCTGCTGGTCTCGAACAAGCTGAACTCGATAGTATAATCCATGGGTTGGTCAACGGGAGCTCTACCCTAAAATACAGCTGCAGCAACGAACATGAAGCCGATAGTAAGGCCATGGAATACCTGTTCGATACAGGCTATGATCCCTATGAGCTTATCAACATGTACAGGAAGCTACTTACATGCTCTGTTGTTGCTCAATTCTTTGCTATTCACCCATGGGATGATGGGAGGATAGAAAACTTGGAAGCTGCGTGGAAAAATCTGGGTGCCAGGCATGGCGAAAAATATACAGAACGCTACCTGGATTTTAAAAAATCTTTACCTTGATGATTCCTGTATTTTAGCCCCTTCTAAAGGGGCAAATCAAACTCATTTGGTATAGACTTTAAAACCCAGCTTGTATTGAAAAAAGGGGTAATCGCACCACTCACGATTTTCCCGATGAAAGTAAATGTGAAAATGCCCCCACAACTAGGCTTTTCCATTCCTTAAAAGAATAAGGTTTACTTGCTGCCAAAGTACCTGCCAAACGCTCTGATAGCCTCGTTCCATATTTTTTCCCATTGGGTAGCTACCATAATCAGCAAAAGGATAATGATGACGAGTAGTATTTTTTCGTTTTTGGAAAGTTTTTTAAAAACACCCTTTATGCTCATTACCAGCTAGGCTATTTCTTTTCTATTCTGATTCGCGCATCAACAGCTACCACTTTGTCCTTTGTTCCGAGCAAGGGGTTGATGTCCATTTCAAATATTTCGGGCGCCACACCCACCAACACCGAAACCCGGCTGATGATGTCGGCAAACAAGTTTTCGTTTACAGGCTCTTGGCCCCTAGCCCCTTTAATCATTCCATAGCCCTGCAGGTGTTTAATCATGGTATGAGCCTCGTTGGCTTCAATTGGAGCAATGCCGGCCTTCACGTCCTTTAGCACTTCAATAAAAATACCGCCAAGCCCGCACAGAACGACATGGCCAAACAAACCCTCGCGCTTGGCTCCTACAAACAGTTCTAAACCCTTGAGCATGGGTTGAATGAGCACAGCAGTGGTATCCTTAATTCCCATCATCCTGTTAAACTCCCTGGTAACCATTTGCTCATCGCGAACATCCAGCACAACTCCTCCCACATCTGTTTTATGAATAGGTCCTACAACCTTCATTACCACAGGAAATCCCATTTTCATTGCTGCAGAAGTTGCATCTGTGGCTGTTTTTACAATGGCTTCGCCAGTTCGGGGAATCCCGGCAGCATCGAGTAGCTCCTGAACCTGGTTGGGTTGTAGGTAACCATTGGAACAGCCATCAATCACCCTACGAATCCTGCTGGTGTCTATTATCGGCAACTTGGGGTCTTCAGGAGCAGGATCCGGTGTGTTGTAAACCTTTGTAAGGGCATTTCCAAACACTACTTCATCGGGGAAGTTTACTCTGCCCTTTGCTATGAACTGGTTAATCTCATCCCTGACGTTGATTACCGAAGTAAGGATGGGGAAAATGGGCTTGTGGCATTCAGACATTTTTCTATCCAGGAGGTCGTAAACATCGTAAACAGGGAATAATCCGGGACTACCAAAGATTACTGCCATTGCGTCAATATGGCTAAAGTCGTTTTCACATGCATCAATTATGTATCCCAGCTGCTCGGCCGTGCCGGTTGCCAGGAAATCAATTGGGTTGGCTACCGATGAACCGGGAAAAAGCTTGGAGAGTAGTTCGTTAGCTTTTGAACCGCTAATAGGGGGAACCTCAAGCCCGTTGTTCGATAGGGCATCGGTAAGCATTACCGCCGGGCCACCCGCATGGGTTATTACTGCAATATTCTTTCCGGTTAACCTTGGATGCATGAATATTGAGGCAACGGTTGTGAGCTCTTCCCGTCCGTAGCACCTAACAATACCCGCTTTTCTAAATAGTGCATCAACAGCCACATCGCTGCTGGCGAGTGCTCCGGTGTGGCTTGATGCCGCCCGGCTTCCTGCTGATGAGCTTCCTGCCTTAACAGCTGCAATCCGGCAACCCTTTCTCACAAGCGATGAGGCATGTTTAAGAAGTTTTTGGGGTTGGCCTATGCTTTCAATGTAAAGCATTTTTACTCTGGAGCTGGTGTTTGGATCGAAGGTTAGGTCCAGATACTCCAGAATGTCCTCAACTCCCAGCTGGGCGCTGTTGCCAACCGAGTAAACGCTGTTGAACTGAAGTCCATTGGAAATTCCTGATTCCATGATAAATACGGCCGTTGCTCCCGAACCGGTAATGAAATCTGCGCCATGCGTATTAAAGCGTGGAATAGGAGTAGTAAAAACACCGGCATAGTTGGTATTCATTACCCCAATGCAGTTGGGTCCAATCAAACATCCACCAGCTTTGTTTATCGTTTCAACTATTTGCTGCTCCAGCCTGGCACCCTCCTCGCTTTCCTCATGAAACCCGGCTGATAGGATGATAAATGCTTTTGTCCCCTTTTTTGCAGCCAGCGTTTCTACTGCCTGTGGGCAGAACTTTGCTGCGATGGCCAGAATGGCAAGTTCAACCGGTGGTAAATCTTCGGCGTCAGGATATGCCCTGACACCCTGAACCTCATCAGCCTTGGGGTTTACTACGTATAGCTTACCCTTAAAATTATGGTCAATAAGGTTTTTCAAAACCTTACCACCGGGTTTCTGAACGTCGGCAGAACCACCCACTACAACTATACTCTGGGGGTTAATCAGCTCTCTGGTTATCATAAAAAAGTATTTTAAACCTGTTTTTTCAGGATATTTTTCCGGTTGCAAACGTAATGCTAATAAAGCAATGTAGCAAGCTTCAATTTGAAAGTGAGAACCTATAAAAATAGACTACGAACTATGCCATTTTTTTGGTTTGCGATTTCAGCCAGTCAATTTCACTATTGTTCAACTTTTTAAGGGCAAAACTTTACTCGCTGTCAAGTTTACTCATATTACCTTTAATTTCAATGTCTTCCTGATTGCATGGCAATTCACAGGGTTGTTCATGAAAACCCGGACTTTTATTCGGTTCTAAACCTAAAAATTTGTTTTTAAATTCCTATCGCTGCCGCACGGCTTCTGTCGTGTGGCTATCTCATCCATACCTCTCAACAACAACGCTTACTACTCCCATCTTTATGTTTATAACGCATAAACCCGCTGGATTACTTTTTAATAATTCCTACCCACTACTTTCTTTTTCTATACTACCACACGAGTGGACTAACTTCGTTGAGCTCCCTACGGTCGGTTCGTACGGTAGCGGAGGAGGTTAATGTTCAATTACCTTGTGTTTTCAGTTAAGTCTGATTCATAAATTGTAAATAAAACAATTCCATCCCTTCCATTATTTTCTAACCAACTTTTCCATGAATAGTAGTTATAAAAATGATGAAAATTTTCGCTCATATACTTAGCAGGACCATGCCATTGTATTTTTAGACTATCGTTTCTATAAATACTCAATTGTTCTTCAAAGGGAATAAATCCACCCTGAAATAATCTTTCGGTTATAACCTTTTCTCCTTTGTAAACTTTCATACCAAAGACTTGTAATTGAGATATGGGATTGATGGTATATGTGTTTTCGAATGATAATAAATTTTGGCCAAAAATTAACTTTAACGTATCACTTGTAGAGTTTTCAATCTTGACAGTATACCAATAATCGCCGCTGTCATCAATTTCCCATAAACGACACCCAATTAATAAGAATAATCCTAATATGATAATTTTGCTCTTATGGCCAATCACTATAGTACCCATAGAATCTATCAATTTCACTATCATTGTTCGTTTTAGTTTTTAGTTGTGAAACAAGTATATTTATTGTTTTTGTGCTACTGGTTAAGCAATCATAAATTTCAGTTGTTGTTACATCAGAAATATTGTCTACATATTTTAAAAAACCTGGATTATACCAGTGTTCCGAAGCATCAAAATTCACACCTGAAGTCCGATTAAAATAAGCATTAGAGCAAACATAGTTTCCAAAGTAATTACCCCACATCTCTCCAACTCCACAATAACCTGCGTTAACTCCTGTTCCATTGCCGTAAGCACCGTAGGTGATGATGTAGTTGATGTACTGCACCCAGTAGTAGCTGCCAACTTGTACCCAATGGCTGGCATGAGCGCACTCATGAAATACAGTGGCATACACATCGTCAGTTCCCACTTCGTTTGTATTAACTGATATTCCTATATCTGGCAGGGCATACTGTAGCAGTGGGTATATAAGAGCGGAAGTGATGACAAAGCCAATGCTCTTAGAAAAGAAGTTTATTACCTTCGAATGCCCGCTGAAACCGAATAAGCCATAGGTTCTCCGTAACATTGCAGCGTTACCCGAGACCATGCCATCTCCCTTTTCGAGTACCCAAACTCTAAAGTCTGTAGGGGTTGGAGGTATGGAGTATATTTGGCAAAGCTTATTGTATGCATACACGGCGTTGTTCACTGTACCCCACTTCCATGCCCCTGAGTTTTTCTTGATTTGCCGATCGATTCCTGATGCCGAGTGCCAACCCATGTAGTAGTGCGCCGGGGCAATGAACGCCCAGTTACCCCATATCTTGAAATCCTGGGAATTTTTAAATATCACAGCGTAGTGCACGTTGGTAAGGAATCCCTTGCTCATGGAGTAGTTCCCGTACTCATCTGTCATATCTGAATCTACACGCATAAAGTTATGCACCCTTACTTTTACCCTTTTTAAGCCTTCAGGGTTACCTTCCGTGTTTTCCACCGTGATAGTGCCACGAGGGTACTTCCTCGACTTTGCGTTGTACCCATTGGTATCCTTGAGGTTTCCCGTAATGAGATAGGCCTCGTACTCCAATAGGCGCAGGATTTCCGCTTTGGATTTGTTCTTCTCTAAAGCTTCAACCAGCTCATCGTTGGGGAGGTAGCATTCCTCCAGCACCCTGTGTTCTACTAACGTTAAATCATGGTCAACAGGGACAACGGTGTAGAGCCATGTTGGGTCATAGTTAGTAAAACTCGTATCCTGATAGAACGACCCCTCTTCTGGGAGGTCGTAGTCCAGCGGGTGGTTAAACAGCTCCAGGGAGGTGTCCTGAACGAACAAATCCAACATAGCGTTGTCCGCAGTGGGGATTTCGATGTACAGGTGGGTCGTGTTTATTTCAATACCCTCTACATCCTCCGCCTTCACCAGTTTTTTCTTCATTAAACTCTCAAGAGCCTTCTGCATATTCTTCACAGAGTAAGGGTTCTGCAACTTCTTGCCCACCACAATCCTGCCAATCGTGTCCTCAGGGTTGGTCTCCATTGTATTAGTTGTTAAAATTACGTCCTCCTTCTGGCAGCTATAAATTGCCCCCAGTAGAAGCAAAGCTAAAACGAAAAAGTAAAATGCTTTAATTTTCATGTAGGGTTAGTTTTAGGTTTGTAATTGCCAAGTTTACTCATATTACCTTTATTTTTAAGGTATTTGTGAATGCTTTGCCATTCACAGGGTTGTTTATGAAAACTTGGACTTTTATTAGATTGGAAATATAAAATTTTGCTTTTAAACATGCAAGGATTTTGTCAAAAAAAATTCGGGTTTCAGCATAAACCATTTCCCTGCAGCCTGAAATGGGGTTTTTACGCACAGCCATCTCTC
>DCDD01000041.1 GCA_002316235.1 Bacteroidales bacterium UBA1064 | reverse complement strand
CCTCCAGCAGCTTAATCATCTGTATTTGCTGTGGAGATAACTTCTGAAGAAGTTTTTGTTGTAATCGCTGCTTTAGCATTTTACTCTAAAATTCACAGTTTTTGGGGGTTCTAGGAAATGGAATAACATCCCTGATGTTGCTCATGCCGGTAACAAAGAGCACCAGCCTTTCAAAACCAAGTCCAAATCCGCTATGGGGTGCTGTTCCAAACTTACGGGTATCAAGGTACCACCAAACATCCTTTTCGGGAACGCCAAGTTCGGTAATGCGTGAAAGGAGCTTTTGGTAGTTCTCCTCGCGCTGTGAACCACCAATTATTTCGCCAATTTTTGGAAAAAGCACATCCATTGCCCTGACGGTTTTCCCGTCATCGTTTTGTTTCATATAGAATGCCTTGATCTCCTTGGGATAGTCGGTTAGAATGACGGGTTTACTAAAGTGTTTCTCCACCAGGTAGCGCTCATGTTCCGACTGTAGGTCTGCACCCCAGAATACGGGGAATTCCCATTTTTGGTTTGCCTTCTCAAGGATTTCGACGGCGCGGGTGTAGGTTAGCCTCTCGAATTTGTTGTCAACAACAAGCTGTAACCTGCTAACCAGCTCATCGTCATACATCTTTTTTAGGAATTCCAGGTCATCGGCACAGCTAGTCAGCACGTAGCGAATAAGGTATTTTAGGAAATCTTCGGCCAGATCCATGTTGTCCTGAATATCATAAAAGGCCATTTCGGGCTCAATCATCCAGAACTCGGCCAGATGCCGGGGGGTGTTTGAATTTTCGGCTCGAAAGGTAGGGCCAAAGGTGTAAACCTCCGAAAGAGCCATTGCACCCAGTTCCGCCTCGAGTTGTCCCGAAACGGTAAGCTTTGCCTCTTTACCAAAGAAATCCTCACTCCAATCAATCTTTCCCTCCGGGGTTCGTGGAAGGTTATTGGGGTCGAGCGTGGTTACGCGGAACATGGCCCCTGCACCCTCGGCATCAGAACCGGTAATAATAGGAGTATGCAGGTAGATAAATCCCCTATCGTTGAAGTACTTGTGAATTGCAAAAGCTAAAGCATGCCGAATGCGAAGCACGGCGCCAAAAGTATTCGTACGGGGACGCAGGTGGGCAATTTCCCTAAGAAACTCCATGCTATGACCCTTTTTCTGAAGGGGATATGTTGCCGAATCAGCTTCGCCCAGCACCTCCAGGTAGCTGGCCTGAATTTCAACCCGTTGCCCTGAACCGGGCGATTCTACGAGCTTTCCCCTAACAGCGATACAAGCCCCAGTAGCTACATTTTTTAGCTGATCCTCGCTAAAAACAGCCATGTCAAAAACAACCTGTATGCTGTTGATAGTGGAGCCATCGTTAAGCGCAATAAAGGTGATACTCTTGTTACCCCGCTTGGTGCGAACCCATCCCATTGCAGCTACCTCAGCTCCTACTGTTCCGCTCTCGAGCAAATTTTTTACCTTAACCCTTTCGCTATTCCTCATAATCAAGAAAATTCAATTTTTAATCGAACTGCAAAATCACGACAAAACTATAAAATAGTTGGCTATCTAAGCTCGAATTTCGACGATTAAGAATCTTAAGGTTGAATTCTTTCAATCAAAATGTCTAAAAATAGAGGGAACAGCAACCAAATGCAAATATAAACCTCCAAAGCCGGCTGGTCTCGCACAGGTTGGTTGTGCTATGCCGACATCAGTAAGCAAACAGCCACTTTTAAAATAATGCAACGGCTGGCTAAAAAGTTAAAAATATCGTATTAGCTAAACAAGTTTTATATTTGCAGAAATGCCAGCTAACCAGGATTAGCCTCGAATGACCGAAAAACAAGTATTTATAAATCCATATACCCAACCCGATGTCGCTTTCATTCAATCCCAACGCGTTTGACAACCTAATTGTGGTTGGCGATCGAGTATTAATAAAGCCGAAGAATCCTGATGAACGGACTAAGGCCGGGCTGCTGTTGCCACCAGGAGTTCAGGAGAAGCAAAAAGCTCATAGCGGTTACGTTGTAAAGGTTGGCCCTGGCTACCCCATTCCCACAATAGGTGAGCTTGATGAGCCATGGAAAAAATCGAGGGAAAATGCACGATACTTCCCGCTTCAGGCGCAGGTGGGCGACCTTGCCGTTTACCTTCACGAAAACTCCATCGAGGTGGAATTTAACAACGAGAAGTACGTTGTTGTTTCGTTTTCCTCCATTCTACTTCTCTTTCGTGATGAAGGGCTTTTGGAGTAGATGCAGCCATTCGATTTTTTTATCAAAAAAATACATTTTTTCGATTAATGGCTTATATTTGCAAGTGAGATACTTGAAATGCCAATATTTATTGGGGTTTAAAGTTTAACCTGTAGTTTTTCCTTTTAAAACAGGACTAATTGAACTAATAGTAGCTGGTGTTGAATAGTTTTATGAAGCGTTTCAGGATGTAATACATTTAAACCGAATTAAACCAATCTGTATAACTAACAGCTAAACGTTTTGAAGATGAAAAAATCAACCTTAATTTTCAACATTATTCTCTCCCTTGCCGTGGTTGCCCTCTTTATCCTTCATTTTACTCAAAAATCGCCACGAAACCATGTTTCCGGCTCTACCCCATCAGAAGCAAGTGCAGCCCTTTCTGAAGGACTATCAGTTGCCTGGGTCAACATGGATACCCTTCTCAACCACTACGATATGTACTTCGACATGCGGAAGGAGCTGGAGAACAACAGCCGAAACCTGGAGGCACAGCTGAACTCAAAATCAAAAGCCTTTGAGCAGGATGCCATGGATTTCCAGAATAAGGTTCAAAAGGGGCTGGTTACACGCTCCGAAGCCCAGCAGTTGCAAACCTCCCTGGCCAACCGGGAGCAGGAACTTTACAAGCTGCGCGACGACATGCAGATGCAGCTTGCCGAAGAAGAGCAGGTTAAGCTACGCCAGATACACTACAGTATTACCGAATACCTCAAGAAGTATAATGCCGATAAAGGTTACCACATTATTCTTAGCAGTAACTTCGGCGGTCCGTTGCTTTACGGTCATCCGGCACTGGACATAACCAGCGAGGTGATAGGCGGCATTAACCAGGAATATGCTGCCAACCATAAAACTGACAAGTAATTTATAAACTACCTAAACTAAACCTAAACCAACCGAAACCCTTTCGATGGGCAACCATTTGAAGGGGTTTCGCCATTTTACAACAATGGAAATCCCCGAATACTTTCAAAACAAGAACTTTTCCCCATCCATTCAGGAACTGCCAACAAAAAAGTTATCCATAGTGGTTGTAATACCTTCCTTCAATGAGGCAGATCTGAAGGATTCGTTAATGGCACTTGCGAGCTGCAGCAAACCACGTGGAGATGTTGAGGTTATTGTGGTGGTTAACCATCCCGAAAATTCTTCGGCCGAGGTGGTAACAACCTCAGAACAATCGCTTCAGGTTGTGGCTGAGGCAGATAGTTGTTGGGGCAGCAGCAGCTTCAGGTTTTACGCCATTAAAGCCTTTAACCTCCCCCAAAAGCAGGCCGGAGTGGGGTTAGCACGACAGATAGGTATGGATGAAGCCGCATACCGCTTGTTCCTAACTAAACAACCAGGAGGCATTATTGCCTGTTTCGATGCCGATGCCACCTGCGAGGTAAACTACCTGGTTGAACTGGAAAACTTTTGGGCAGCCAACCCTGACATACATGCCTGCTCTATCCGTTTTGAGCATCCCATTCAGGGTAATAATTTTCCACAGGAGGTGTATGATGGCATTGCTCAATACGAGCTGCATTTGCGCTACTACAACCAGGCATTGCGCTACACCGGATTCCCTTTTGCCTTCCACACAGTAGGCTCATCCATGGCCTGCACCGCAGAAGCTTACGTTAAGTTTGGCGGCATGAACCGCCACCAGGCAGGAGAGGACTTCTACTTCCTGCAGAAAATAATTCCCCATGGGCATTTTGCCGAGTTAAACACTACTTGCATTTACCCTTCACCCCGGGCGTCGAACAGGGTGCCCTTTGGAACGGGTAAATCAATGGCCATGTTCCTGGAAAATCCCGGTAATGAAATCCAAACCTACCAGCTTGAATCGTTCTTCCCGCTACAGATGCTCTTTGGTAAAATGCAATCGCTCTACCAGCTAGATGTTGGCCAAATAGACTGCTTCATAGATTCAATGCCTGCCCCATTAAAACTATTCCTGAAGCAAAACAATGCAACCGAGAAGATTTATAGCATTAGCCGTAATACGGCATCTCCCGGTTCGTTCAGAAAAAGATTTTTCCTCTGGTTTGATGCCTTTTTGATGTTGAAGTACCTGAACTTCGTTCACAACCGTTTCTTCAAACGGCAACCGGTGAAGCACGAGGCTATCAGGCTTGCCGGTATAATTGGCCTTCGGGTAGATGAACGTTGGCCAGTTGAAAAAATTCTGGTTAAATACCGCGAGCTGGAGGCCAATAAATTCAACGTAAACCCATAGGGGTAAAAGGTAAAAAGCCGTGAGAGGTGAACCGTGAACCTTTAATTTCTTTACCCTTTAGCCATTACTTTTTATCCTTTAAACTTTATCCTTTACCCTTGCCTTGTCCCTGTGCTTTGGAAAATTCCTATCGTTGCGATGCAGTTAGTGGGGGTTGCGCTTTGGAAAACTTACTACTTGCATCGCCAACCACCGCCGACCCTCATCAACTCTGGCTTACGCCCGGGGCTATCCATGTTACGCCTCTTCGGGACTAAAACTATTTTTTAACACGACGTGAATGCTGAATCCATCATGTACGGGATAGTTTTAGAACCCCTAGCCTGTCCGAAGGGTGAATGCGCTGGGAGGCGGACAAGTTCTGGAATCTATAGAAATCTGAAATCCGCCAGTAGGCGG
>DCDD01000220.1 GCA_002316235.1 Bacteroidales bacterium UBA1064 | reverse complement strand
TTTTGCCCTTACTATAGAAAGGAAACCGGAGTATGCCAATGAAATTTCCGGGTTAATAATTTTTGCAGTCTGTGGCGGGGCAGTGATTCCTCCTATTGTTGGAATATTGACTGATGCCCTTGGAGTTTCTTCTATCATATACGTTCTCTTAGCATGTGTTGTTTACGTTTCATACGCTACCTACTACCTCACCCGGAAAGTTTTACAACGTTAATTGTGTTACGAACATGGCAAAGTCAGATATTAATAATGATTCAAGGATTATCCTAACTCTGGACGCGGGAGGTACAAACCTGGTTTTTTCTGCTATTCAGGGAAATAAGGAGATTGTTCAGCCCAGAAATTACTCGACCAATGCAAGCGATTTAGACAAATGCCTTCATACAATTATTGAGGGTTTTAGAGAGGTTTACAAGTTAATCCCCCATAAAGCAGCGGCTATTAGTTTTGCATTTCCTGGACCTGCCGATTACAGAAATGGGATTATTGGAGATCTTCCAAATTTTCCTGCTTTTAAGGGAGGTGTGGCATTAGGTCCCATGTTGATGGATGAATTTGAGATTCCTGTTTTTATCAATAATGATGGTAACTTATTTGCATATGGCGAGGCCCTATGCGGGTTCCTACCAGAGCTGAATGCAAGAATTATTAGTAGTGGGGGAATCAAACAGTTTAAAAACCTTATAGGATTGACGATAGGAACAGGCTTCGGTTGCGGAGTAGTTATAGATAAAATGATGCTTTTGGGAGATAACTCAAACGACACCGGCATTCACCAAACATTAAACAAATTTAACCCTCAGTGGAATGCCGAAGAGAGCGTTAGCACAAGGGCGATTCAGAGAGTTTACGCACAACACTCGGGCCATCAGTTCTTAAGCCAGCTTATGCCAAAGGATATTTTCGACATTGCCATGGGTGAACAAGAAGGGAATGTTGATGCCGCTAAAGAGGCTTTTAGACAATTTGGTGAAGCTTTAGGTAGTTCCATAGCTAACATTGTTGCACTTATTGACGGAGTGGTTGTAATTGGCGGTGGAATTGCTGCGGCTTGGCCACTTTATGCTCCCGCCATGTTTAAAGAAATTAATAGGCAGTATAAAAGCTGGGAGGAAACGCTGTTTAATCGTTTAGATTTTGAAGTGTATAACCTCGAGGAAATGAGTGTATTCCCGGATTTTGCACTTGGCAGAGTAAGGAAAATAAGAGTGCCGTATAGTAATAGAGAGATACAGTACGACGAATGTGCCAGGGTTGGTATCGGACTGTCTAAATTGGGCGCCAGTAAGGCAATTGCACTCGGTGCTTACGCTTATGCTCTACAACAATTAGATAGCTAAATTTTGGGCTGATGCTCATGTTTTTAAACCCGATTTATGCTTAAAAGTAATAATCATTATCAAGCTTTCATGTAGTTGTTTCTGTAACCGAATGAGAGTGGCTACACCCAAGCTAATATTTACCATGGATATTTTGCCTACTGGTGAGTTGTTGTTTTTTCGGATCGCTGGTTGTTTTGGGGTTGGTTTATCATGTTAAAAGACTTAAAGCGCAGAAATATAGTTCATTAGTATAAACGTTATAAACTTGCTGTACAGATGAAATCATATACAATAATATTAAAAGTTTCTCTTTTAGCTATTCTTCTGGGTATTATGGGATGTTCCGAAAACAGCACCAATCCTAGTAGAAATATTCCCACCCTGGAAGAACTATCTGGAATTTGGGTTTCTCCAGATTCTGTAGATATGGAGCCATCTATTAGAAATTTTCGTGGCCAAGCATTAGTAAACAGGGACTTAACCTCAATAAGTTGGTTTGCATCGGCGCCATACTCCGGAGGTTATCACACCGGGACAATGAGGATAAATGGTCATACCCCAAAATTAAGTTCTTTTCGATGGCAGCCATACCAGGCCTTGCGCAAAGGGAAGTTTGAAAGTATTGAAATCCTCAGCACAACTCGAATGCTTTTCGAAAATGACGCCGTAATGTGGCAGGTGGAATTAACAAATTCTGGAAAAGAACCCATTAATATTAAGGTGGATATTGATATGATTGGATTCATTAGCAAGTATGGTGGTGACTGGCAATGGTGGTATCCCTACCCAAAAATTAATGGAACCGAAACAAAACGGGATGAGGAGGTGGAGAATGTTAGGAAACATTTGGGTGAACCTATTCATGAAAAAGAGGGATACCAGTGGGAGTTAGTTGAAGGCAAGCCCTCCTATGTTAAAACGATACTGAGGTGGCCAAGCGATGAAGAGATACTGAATGCTAGTAAGTATGTTGCCACTGGCGAAGGTAATGTTTTGTTAGTGAGTGATAAAGAAACTGATGCTAAAGTTGCCTTTGGTATAGTTACACCTCCCAACAGGATTATTACAAAGAATTCCGGCGGTACGGCTTGTTGGGAATTATCACTAGCACCAGGGGAGAAGAGGGTAATTAAATATCTTATGACATATGGTGATGATTTTGAGTTGCTGAAGAAAAATCTAAACGTATGGACTACTCAATACAACAGCGTTTTCAACAGTATCAAGACCAGCTGGGAGGATAAATGGGCTATGATTTTCAAGCCTAACAATTCTTTGATATCGGGTTGCTTTCCGGTTCTTGAAACAGACGATAAGTTGGCCAGAAAGGTTTACTATACTAGCCCTCTTACCATGCTTTACCTTACAAATACTAACCTCCCACAGCATAACAAGGTATTCCTGACGGGTGGTCCACGATGGGGTGCAACCATTACATTTTTTTGGGACATAACTATATGGTCAACCCTATGGGCGGTTGTGGATCCTGTAATGATGAAGGAACACATTTCATCATGGATTAAAATTGATCCAAGTAAGTTTTATGGAAAGGATAATTTTGGCGGAAATGGTGTAGGCAACGGGTATTCTGCAAACTACTGGGCACTTTTTCAGCTCATTCGTGATTACGTTGTGGTTACTGGTGATTATGATTTTCTTGACGAGTCCATTGAAGGGAAAACCGTTCTTCAACACCTAACCGATTATGCCTTAAACTGGCAGAAAATATCTATTTATGGAGTTGAAGGTTGTACGGATGATGTTTATAAACTGGCCGATTTTGGCGATGATGAATGGAATTTGCTGGAGTGTGTGCCCACCTATAAGCACATTGTTCCATCTTTTAATGTAGGGTATGTATGGATGATGCGCGAGACAGCCAAAATTTATGAGAAAAGAGGTGATTTGGCCAAAGCAAATGAGTTGAACAAATTGGCATCCGAAAATATTCAGCGAATTCTTAAACTATACGCTGGGAATGGGGTTTGGAATAGCCTTTACCCTGGGGGAAAAATGGTAGAGGTACGCCATTGTTTAGACTTTTCATTCTTAGGGAAATACATTCCAAACGATATTCCCCCGACAATTAGAAATGAAATGATGGATTTTCTTTACAGGGAGCTAATGACTGATAGCTGGATGCGTGCCCAATCGTTAAGCGACATTGCTGCCGAGCAATCTGACCGATGCGATCATGGTCCATTGGGCGCTTTTGATGGGTGGCCTGCCGAAATAATGGATGCCCTTACCCAAATGGGGTTTCCAGATAAGGCACTTGATTTTTATCGAGCTATTGAACCTGTTACCTATGAGGGTGTTTGGTCGCAAGCCCATGAACTCTGGGGTGATGAGAAGAAAACTAAAAAGGCCAGAGTGCGAATTGCTGAAAGAGGTTGGCATAACCGAGAATCATCGTCAGGAATAGCATTCTCACAGGTAATGCTACGCGATTTTTTCGGATTTAACCCGCAGCTTAACGGTGAAGTTATTCAGACTTTACATGGTTTGCCGTTAAGTGGTAAACTTTACCATGTTTTCTATCAAAATGAGTACTACACTATTGAACTTAAAAATGGGAAGTCGGTAATGATTAAAGAAACTAACTAGCATGATGCGGCTGAAAGTATTAAAATTAGTTGTTTTCCTGATATGTATGATTGCTGAAGACAGGATGATTCTGGCGCAGGAGTTTATTACCCCAGCTCAGGATCAATTTAATAAGTTTACCAACGTTGCCAACGGTTGGTGTGCTGCCGATGCCACCATTTCGCTTCTTCTGCCCGATGGTAAAACCGTATGGCTGTTTGGCGATACTTTTATTGGCCAAAAAACGGGCGATTTCAGCATTAGTCCTGTCAATTCCAGGCTGATAAATAACTCGGCAATTATTGAAGACAATGGCTTGCTTTCAGCATACTATAACGGCACTATGTCCAGCCCATCTTCATTAATACCCGCAGATGGAGAGAGCTACTTTTGGCCCGAGCATGCGATTATTGAGAATGATACCATCAAGATATTTGCACTTAGGGTTACACACCAGAATAATGAGACTCCCGGTTTTGATTTTCGTATTGGTACTACTCGAATCGCCAACTTTAAATATCCTGAAATGGAGTATATCGGGTCTACTAATATTCAAAGCGTTACCGACACAACAATGCGTTTTGGTGCATGTGTTCTTAGAAGCGGGAACTACACTTACATTTTTGGTGTCAAGGATACTACCTCGGGAGGAATGACATGGCCATTACCCTACCTTGCAAGATGCAAGGAAAGCATAAATGAGCCATGGGAATTTTATGCGGGGAATGGCCTATGGACGCTTCGCTGTGAGGATTCTAAACCTGTAGGCGATCGTCCGATGAGTGAATCCTTTTATGTATATGAAAAGGATAAAAAGTTTTACCTGATTATGCATGAAATTTGGACAGTTGGAGAACTTTACATTCTGGAGGCCGACAGTATAACCGGACCATGGAACAGGGCTACAAGCGGAGGGAAGGAAACTTTGTTTGCAACCATAACACCTCAAGCCAATCTTTTTTCCTACAACCTTTTTGCACATCCCCAATTTCAGCTGGACGGTAAAATACTTATTTCATTCAACGTAAACACCACTAATTTTTCCTCGATTTATTCCGACACGCGGAACTACCGAGCTCGGTTCTACTGGCTTTCCATCACTGATGCTGTAGCTGCTGATTACCCGGCCAGCATTTCGTTGCTCGATTGTTATAGTAGCGTTCCTATTGTTCATCCAACACCAATGTCATCCAAAATTTACTTTCAAAACGCAACCGGAAATCTTAGGTTTAGGGGAATAGACGCTAAATCTACCATAACTGTATATGGAGTTGACGGACGAATTTACCTTAATAGGGTGATTTATTGCGATTCTGACCTTAATATAAACCACCTACCCCATGGTATCCTGGTTGTAAAGTTACAGGGGGATTGGGGCTTGGAAACACAAAAAATAATTAACCATAACCCTTAAAATTAGCTATGATATGAAGACAATTAGTATTTCAGTATTCATGCTAACCTGGTGCTATCTGGGAATAGCGCAGGAAACAACAAAGATCTTGATTGATTCTTCGTCAAGTAAGTCCATGACCATGACAGAGCTTCCCGATACTGTAGTTAAAAATGAAGCAAAAGCAAAGGAGCTTGAAGAATGGAACAAGGCGATGAGGGCCTACTACTACCACCGTAAAGAGCAATTCGAAATGCTTCCAGCTTCCAATAAAGACATTATTTTTTTAGGGAATAGTATTACCGACCAGTGTGAATGGCATGAGCTATTCAATAACATGAATGTCAAAAACAGGGGTATTGGTGGAGATGATACTGATGGAATTCTTGAAAGGCTAGGCGATATAACAAAATCGAAGCCTAATAAAATATTTATCATGATTGGCACAAACGATCTGGCCTACTCTAAAACAATTAACCACATTGTTGAGAACTATCGGAAGATTATTCAAAGTATTAGGGATTCTTCGCCTGAAACAAAAATATACATTCAGAGCATTTTACCTACTAATGATGAAATTCACACCCTTAGGAAAAATTCGGATATAATGCTGGTTAACCAACAGCTCGAGCAAATTTCGAAAGAATACTCACTTACCTATATCGACCTTTTTTCGCTATTTAAAACAGACAATAATAAGTTAAATCCCGAGTACAGCCTTGATGGGCTTCATCTAAATGGTAAAGGCTATATGGTGTGGAAGAATGCCATACTTAAATATGTGGATGAGTAGCCTGAGGTGTAAAAGTGGTGGTTCATATGGTGCCACACTGCCAGGTATAGCTAGGTGGAAGGTTTTTCAATTAAAATTTGCAGGCAAATGAGGAGTTCGATTTCATCAACTTTACTGGCAGTTTTTTTGTTTACCGGTTGCTGCCAGGAGATAAAGAGGGAGGTAGAAGAAAATTCATTGGGTCAGCCCGAGGTCCTAACCTTTACAAGCAAACCTGCTCCTGAATGGACTGCTTTGATGGAGCGCACCTCTGGTTGGTTTGGTGCCGATGGAATCTACTCTATTCCACTTGATGGAGTTGAAGACCAGGGTGTGGAGGGAAAACAAACCCTATTCATCTTTAGCGACACCTATATTGGTGAGGTTGAAAATAATGTGCCCAGACCAAACAACATCATGGTTAACAACTCTGTAGCATGGATGACCGGGGTTAAACCACTTAAATCGGCCATTTCATTTGAGTTCTGTACGGATATGGAAGGCAGGCCAACTTCATACTTTGCTCCAACCAATAAGAAAAACAATGATGACGAGTATTTCTGGTTAGGTGATGGCTTTATCAACCATAAGAAGAACAACGCACTCTACCTCTTTGCCTACCATGTGCATAAAACAGGTCCGAACGTTTTTGATTTTCTGGCAACCAACGTATCAATTCTAAAAATTAAAAATCCTACTCCGCAGGGTATTAGAACCTACGAACAAATTCCTACAAACCTGGGTTTTGTTCACCCAAGCTACGGAAGAGTTTACTTTGGAAGCGGAATTTTTGTTAATACAAAAAAAGCCAAAGCGCCGTACCCCGATGGATACGTATATATTTACGGAATTGCTGAGGGTAAAAAATCCCTCCTAGCAGCAAGAACAAAACCCGAAAACTTTGAGCATTTCAATAAATGGACATTTTGGAATGGAACAGGTTGGGTAAAGGGCGTTAAAAATATTGCCCCTATTACTGATGGCATCTCAAATGAGCTGAGCGTTACACCTATTGAGGACGGTAGATATCTGCTAACCTTCACCGTTATGGGAATTTCTGATAAAATCGGAATGAAAGTTGGCAGTAGTCCGGTTGGCCCATTTGGGGAGACAAATGAGGTTTATACATGTCCAGAGTACAGAGACAGAGGGCTTCTTCCTTACAATGCAAAAGCCCATTTTCACTTATCAAAACCTGGAGAACTTCTGGTAAGCTACAACACCATTACCCTTGATTTCTGGAATGATATCCAGAGAGATGCCTCAATCTACCACCCGCGATTTGTATGGGTAACATATAGATAAAAATTTTTCGTAATGGACACTTTTACAAAAATCTTTCGCTTAGTACTATTCGCACAGATATTCATTTTTATTTCCTGTGAGCCAAAAACAAGGCAAGTAATAGTTGACAATAGGTTTAAGGAGTTATTCTATGCAGATTCTAATGGAATTACAGGTGCAGATGGTATTTTTTCTATTCCGCTTCCAAATGGCTCATCTGTTTTTTTACTAGGAGATTGCTTCCTGGGTAAGGTGATGGATGGAACACGGGACATAAAAACCCCCATGCTCAGGAATGTCTTTAATCTTATTGATAGTGATCAGACTCATGCAACTGCCATTGTTAGAGGTACTTTGATCGATCCATTAACGCTAATGGAACCACCCTGCGAAAGCGGTGATACAACTTACCGTTGGTACTGGCCAGGACATGGCTTCGTTAGAAGCGATACTCTTTATATTTTTGCACTTAACCTCTATACTGACCGCTCAGTAAACATTTTTATAAGTAAGCCTGAGGGAGAAAAGGACGAAATTGATAGGATGGCGGAGGAAATGTTTTCTTTTCGAATCAAACAAGTTGACCTGCTTTCGTTCAAGCTTCCCGATTTTACCCATATCGAAACCCACAGGGTTGAATTTGACTATCAGCAGAATGCCATTGATTTTGGAAATTGCGTATTAGTCGATAGCGGGTATGTTTACATATACGGAACAAAAAATCTTACCAACTTTTCCGAGTTACATGTTGCAAGGACTCCTTTAAACAGCAAGATTTTTTATAGAAATTGGGAGTATTTTGACGGTAATAGCTGGCGTTCCGACATTAAAGAATCAGCTCCCATAAAGGTTGACCTGTCGATTTCGGAGCAGTTTAGCATCTTCAGATATGGTGATAGGTACATTCTCCTCACCATGGATCGGGCAGGAACGGATATATTCACCTTCTTTTCCAATTCGCCCTACAGGAATTTTGATGGAAAAAAACTCCAATACAGCACACCCGAAACTAGATACGATTCAACTGGACGATTATTTACCTACAATGCACTGGCACATCCACAGTACGTTGACGATGGCATGTTGCTTGTGTCTTACTGTGTAAACTCGTTCAATGTGCGGGATGTATTTGAGAATGTTGAAAACTACAGAGCCCGATTTATACGCATTCCCATAAGCTGCATACTCCCCGGGGAAAGCTAAAATGATGTTATTACAAGTTAAGCATAGTACCCAGTGAGTTTAAATATACCGCAATTGTCGGGAGCTGGGGTTGACACGTTGACTTTGCTGGTAAGCTAAATCTCCTCATGAATTTGATTGGTTACCATGATGCCTGAAATGACATCGGGAATGCACAATGAGAGCGTTTTGAGCGTGTCGAGAACTTTTCTATGGCGAAATCTATTTTGTCCCACCTCCTGAATATGCTGCATTATCGCTTGCCGAAGCTTATCTTTTGTAGTTACTCCCTCCATATACTCCGAAGCTAGCATGTAAAGTTGAATTAGAGGGAGATATTGAGCGGTACCCAGCAGCTGACGTTCCTGGGCGCATAGCTTATAGCGCTTGCCTAAGGCCAGAATTTTTGAGTACTTTTCAAAACGAAAGAGGGCACCAATATAGGACGAGAAAAACAAGTGCCAGCGGTATTCAAAAATTTCATCTTTATAACCATTCAGAAAAATTTCACCGTAGTCCACCGCATTTTTAGTCATGTTGTTGGCAACCAATGTTTTAATATACAATGAGGCAAAACCAATTTTATAGTAGAAGTTACCTGAGGTTTTTAGATCGGGGAAAGAGTTCACCAGCAGTTTTAAGGCCTTAGGTGCCTTATTGGCTCTTAGCAGCACATCACATACATTTACCAGGTAAAAAAGGTAATCGCTGTTTCGGTGTCGAATGGAGAGCATACCAAACTTTTCAGCCTCCTCCAGCTCGTTGAGCTTGGAGTGCATCATAGCCCTGTTGGCATAGTAGTTAGCCAGAATTCGCTTGGAGTAGAACACCGGGGTTTTAAACTGTTGGTCGAGATGCTGGTAAACCAGCTTAAGCTTGTCGAATTCCCGTTGTGTGTAGTATAGTATAGTAAGCCTAACCACTGCTCTGTAGCGAGTGTAGCCATCAATAGTTTCGTTGTAGTAGATGTCGGAGAAAAGTTTCTCCCAAACGTTAAATTCTTCAGGAACCCATATTTTCCGATAGATTACCTTTTCGGCAGCTTCGTTCATCTTGTTGTTGAGCGATTGGGAATAAAGGTAGCTCGACTTACTCCTTGCCAGAAAGTCGGTTACTAGCTCATAGTTACGCGGGCGGTTGCGTACCAGCAGGTAATCGCGATAATGCTGGATAACTCGGAAAAACTTCATAAAGTAGTAGTCGGTAGGCTTAATTACCTCCATCATTTTTAGCAGCTGTTTTTCATCGGCGCTTTGAATGGAGTCGTTAAGTATAATCCTTTCCACACCGCTGACCCAATCGTAGAATACATCCACGTCAATTTTTTGAAGGTTATCCAGAATCCATGATTTGATATAGGAATAGGTTCTTTTATCCAACGATTTGTCGAATGGTATAGGATTATCCGGGTTTGTGGCGTTGTAGTACACAAGTTGGAGTACCTGGACGTTCTCCCCTTTCTGGAACTGGTTGATAGAGAGCAGGTAATCGAGTTCATGGGGGTAAAGCTCATCACAGAGACTTTGAAAAGTTGCCAGCTTATCCTTCATCTTTTTCGGTACAATTAATAGGGCAATTTAGTAAAAAAAACCGGCTCAAAGCCGGTTATTTCTGGAACGAGAAATCGGGTTGCTAACATTCTTTCAGCCACTGTATGGCTTCGTCATACTTGGTAAAATAGCGGGCTTTAAATTTATTGGGGTTGCGATTTGCCATGATATTATTTACAGCAAAGGTAACAAAAGGGTCCCCCTCTGCGATTAATGTTGCAGATACACGGTAGCCAAGCGCTTCGGCTTTGGGTAACCAGGTTTCATTTAGCCATTTCTGATCCGTAACTGAAAATACCTTAACATGGGAGTTATCGGTCAAGACCTTGGTTGCAGAGTATTTTTTCATCATCTCCAGCACGGTGTTACAGCCCATTCGAAATTCTTCGGTTGGGGGCAAACCAAACCATTGAATCATGATGCATGGGACTTCCTCAATGTAGCTTACCTTGCAATGTTCACCTATCACCACGGCTTCCATTTCACCCTAAATTTTATTTCAAGAACTCCAACACATTCGCATTAAAAACGTCGGGTTTTTCAAACATCATGAAGTGACCGCATTTAGGAACCATAACCAGCTTACTGTTAGGAATCTGGGAAGCGCCAAATTTTGCAATATCAATGGTACGACCCGGATTAAGATACCGGTTGGGAATGAGGTTATCGGTTTCAGCAAAAAGTATCAGGGTTGGAACGGAGATGTCTTTTAGGTAATCAATAACCGGTTCGTCAACCATTCCAATAGTGGATTGCACAACTGCGTAGCAGTAGGCATCAAAATCGGAAGCTGTTCGCATCTGAATCCTGTCGGTAATCATGAATTCGGCATCCTTTGGAACCCTGTAAAAATTGGTTGCCAGGTTGTTCTGAATGCCTTCGGGTGTTGTGTACTTAACACCTTCAAAGGTCATCACATCTCTAAACCATTGTTTTTGACCTTTGTGAAAACGCTCAAAACCTGCTGGGTCAACCAGCACTAATGATTCAACTATATCAGGATATAGGAGGGCTGTAGTCATAGCTATTTGACCTCCCATGGAGTGTCCGGCTATCACCACCTTGCCAAGGTTTAGCTGTTCAACTAGCTCATTAATTATACCCGCATAGAACGACATCATACCGCTATGGGGTTGCTTACTCGATTTTCCGTAGCCTGGCAGGTCAATGGCTATGCAGCGGTAGTTTTCTCTAAGAACCTCAACATTCTTTTCGAATGCTCTCAGGTAGCTACCTACTCCGTGGATAAAAATGATAGTTTTACTTCCGCTGCCCTCATCGTTATAAGCTATTTCGTACCCACTTTTTGGTAGCATAACCTTTTTAACAGGAAACTTGTAGGTGATTTCGTCCATTGACGAAATGCTTTTTAACGACTTGTAGGGTGTGCTGCAGCCTGTAAATACCATAACGGCCACTAGACAGTATGTAACAACATGTTTCATGTGATTAGAATTGATTTCTCGTTGAAATGCAAAAAGTTAAATAGACGGATTACCATTTTAGGTGGAAATACACCTGCTACTTCTTGATGTTTTGGCATAATCCATAGATGGCTCTTTTCATGCTACTATCAAAATAGCAGCCATTTAAAAACCATAAATACAGTCCATGGGTTTACTGGTCGTTTATCAAGTCCACCATTTACAGGGCTACCGTAAGCAGCTTGCTTGCTATCGTAGAAATCGCCCAGCATCAGGTATGCACCATGAAGCTCCAGGCTCATAAAGGGTCCAAAGTTGTAGGCTACATTCCCATTAATCTCAGTTCCCATGTAGTAACCCCCACCGGCAGGTTGAATGTTGCTGAAGGCAATAGCAGAACCTACCTTAGCGTTAAGCCTGTGTGGTATGATGCCTCTGGAAAAGTTAAGAGTAGCCGCTGTAAGGCCATATCCCATATTTGAAATATCCATTATAGCGGGTGAAAATCGGTTTACCACGTTGCCATGGGGCATCAGGATGTACGATCCGGAAGTAATGAAAATGGCAGCGGGAGCACCCCACTGGTTCCCGGTAATGACTCCGGAGTACTGTCCATCGGTTAGGCCATCGCCGTCGCCCGAAGAGTAAATAACATCAAGGGTAACGTTATCGTTAAGGGTTTGTCCGTAGCGGTATGAAAACCTGAGATTACCTGCAAAGCCAAAAATATCGGTTGATTTCTTCCATTTCGAAAGGGATACATTCTGGTTGAGAAGGGTATCGGCGGTTCCGATGTTGAAATTAACAAAACCAGTTACCATCCATGGATCAAGCCAGTGCTCGGTATTTCGTCCGAAAAAAGCACCCATCCAGAAAATATCGGCCTTGTAGGGGACATTGCCAAAGTTAAACCTGTAAACGCCATTATGGGAGGCCAGCAAGCTGTTAAGTCCTTGTCCTAGTATGGAAACTCCACCGGCGCCAGATGCCCTATCGCGAACGTAGTTCACCGAGGCTCCAACCTTCCACAATCTGGATACATCCCGCTCGCCCATTAGCTCGTACATGGTTACGTCGTCGTCATCCTGAATGTAGTTTTCGTATAGCTTATACATGCCAACTTTTGCCCGCGAGTAGTCCCAATCCTTACGAACCGACACACCAACGGCATCGGTACCCCAGTAAGCTAACCGGTAACCGGTTACTCCCATTTTATCAACTGCGGCCTTGTAGGGGTTGTAGGGAGAATCGAACATTCGCTGCAACCCTAGGTTGATGGCCCATCCCTTTGCGGGATTTAGCTCCAGCTCAATGTTTTGTGTCTGAAGGTTTACCTGGTCGCCCGAAACCGCCGAACCAAAGTTACCACCTGTACCGTAGCTTACATCGCCCCATGTCCAATCTATCTCGAATGATGCCCTAAGAGTTGCCTTGCCATTGAACAGTTTTGGTTGGTAGATAAAGAATGGAATGATGCGTTGTTCCAAGTAGGCGGAGGTTAAAGAATCGGAGGTGCGGGTTGTGTTTCCCCCGAACAAACGCCCAACAACCTGTCCTTTTAGGAAATCATTTTGAGCGTATATGTTCGATGTTACGCCCTGGTTAATAAAAAAGGCCATAAACTGAAACTCTTTATTTGCCTTTTCGGGTATCTCACCTCTAAAATACTGGTTTGAAGGATTTTGAGCTGAGGCTGAATAAATGGCAATGATAAAACATGCCGTTATTAGGTGTCTTGCTTCTTTCATTTCCGCTAAATTTTAGGCTAATCAAGAAAGGTCAGAAAACAGTATTGCTTTTCTGACCTTTCTGGTTTGATTTTTTAACGAACCAGCATTCTATAGGTTTGAATGTTCATGGTTTGCAGCGCACCACCATTCGAGCTGCCAAAGCCTGCAGCCGGAGTTGGAGGTGTGGCCCCAATATTGGGAGAGGTTTGAACCACCTCGTAGCGCATCACATACTTACCCGAGGTAAGGGTGATTTCGAAAATTCCCTCACTGGTTAGCGCGGTAGGTGTGGTTTGATTGAGGGTAATGGTCCAAATTGAACCCACGTTGGATTTTGCCTGTACATAGGTTCCCGTCATGGTTGTTTTAGCGCCCTGGCTGTACGATTCCACCGTGTAGGTGTTGTTGTCGTTAAACTTGGCGTAAATGGAGTCAACAGCAAAGTACGTGCTCAGCAAAATAGCAACATCGCTACCTGCAGAGTACCATTCGCCAACAATACCCACTTTTGCAGGATCATACTTTTCTTCCTCATCACTTTTATCGCAAGCTACCAGAGCAAGCGAAAACAGGAGTGCAATTGCAAGATACTTTCTCATAGTTTTAGTTTTGAAGTTAACATTACCGAAATTGTGTTTATTTGTTAGCAATTAATTAATAAAAATGAACTTGAGTCAAATGAAAAACTACATATAAAGGGTTGACATTAAAACTAAAATATATTTGTAGGCAATTTAAATATCACAAATACAGATTATTATAAATCTCTTTTAATGGTATGACCTATTATCCCCATCGTATAACATTGGCTCCCCAGGCGTACCCAATTCCTGCTGCAATCATCGAAATAATAGTCCCATTCTTAATTTTACCGAGCTGCAGGCCAAGGTGAAGTGATAGAATTTGGTCAACTTGCCCCATGTGGCCAAATTCTTCAAGGTAAATTGTTTGCTCCATAGTTAGCCCTAATTCATGAACCATAGACTCGTACATGGAGCGTTTGAAATGCAGCCCAGCCAGGTATCCCAGCTTATCTCTATCAACTCCTGATTTTTTAAAAGCCATGTCTATGCACTTCATCCAGTTGCTCATGGAAACATCGTTAAGCCTACTCTTCATGTGCTGTTCGTTGAATACGCGAAGCGATTTGTAGGCTTCATGAACATTATCATGGGTGATAGGATTGGCAGTTCCTCCAAATTCAACGCCAACATCCCGCGCCAGCGATCCATCGGTTATGATGTGGGTCCCCAGAAGTAAGTTTCGACCATAGTTTCGTTTGAGGATAAGGGCACCAGCACCAGCCGAAAGGTTATACATAAAGGAAACCGAGGAATCTTTGAAGTTAACAAAGTCGCCGTTGCGGTAGCCCCCAACTATTAAGACTGTGCTTATGTCAGGATCGGAGAGCATTATATCCTTGGCAATTTTCATTGAGGCCACCGTGGTTCCACATCGCTGCTGGACGTCAATAGCCCAGGCATTCGTGGCTCCAATCTGTTCCTGAATGTATATGCCGGAGGTTGTAAGGGGGTACTCCTTCCACTCTTCTCCCATACAAAGTATCAGATCGAGAGATTTTGGGTCAGTTGATGTATTTTTTAAAGCGTCAAGGGCTGCTTTTACCCCCATTTCCTGAGTGCCATCATTAGGGCCGGGTATTACTATTTGCCTGATGCCTAATTTTTCCACAACGGCTTTCTCAGACCATACCCCGCTGGTTGCCTCCGATATTTCACGAGCGGTCATTCTTCTTTCTGGTATGTACACTCCGCTTCCAACAATCCCTACGTGATTATTCATTGGCTTGAGCGATTAGTAGATGAATAGGTTGCTTCCAACAGCTAAGCCTGCACCAGAGGCAACAAATACAACCTTGTTACCTCGTTTAACCCTTCCTTCGGAAACTGCATGATGAAAAGCCATTGGGAGGCAACCAGAACCCGTGTAGCCATATCTATCCATAACACAGGTAGTTTTAGTCATGGGTTGTTTCAACACCTCCATTACCTTAACAATTACGGAGTGGTTGATCTGGGTGAAAACAAAATGGTCAACCTCCTCAAGTTTAACCGAGTGGCCGTTTAGTAGCTTCTCCACCACCATAGGCCACAGCCTTACATTGCGGTCGCCAGGAAGTGGTTGGAGGTTCTGAAGGCCGTACTCTCCGGAGTCGAGCATCTGATGGGTAATAGGTTTGCGTGCTGCTCCTGAATAAATTCCGATGTAGTTCCACTGCGTTCCATCGGTTAGCTGCTGCCCGCCGATGTAACCCGAGGAAGATTCTGTTCCCTCAACCCTTTCCAGGACAAATGCACCAGCACCATCGGCAAATATTGAATACCCAAAAGCATCGCCCGGCCTGAAAAATGCAGGCATATTATATACCCCTATGACTAGAGCAAAGCGAATCAGGCTATTGTTTGCAAGTATTCGACTTGCAGTATCGAATGCAATTGAAAAGCTGGCACATGCAGCGTTTATATCGAAAGCTCCACCCCATACTTCTCCCTTTTGAATTCTTCCCTGAACTACAATTGCGGTTGAGGGTGAAATGTACTCTGGCGTATCGGTTGCCACAATGAAGAGTCCAATATCGCTAGCGGCTAAACCTGCATTGGCTATCGCCTCAACTCCTGCTTTTGTGGCAAAATCGGCTGTAGTTTCGTTTATACCCCGCAGATGGGCAATATGCCGCTGTACAATTCCAATTTTGCTCTCGGTCTTAGCCGTATCAAAATCAATTTTTGCCAGGTTCTTTAGCTCCTGGTTTCCGATTGGCAAGCCGGGCGCATAAACTCCTGTACTTTTAATTCTGACTGGTATCATGTTATGTTCTATTTATTAATTAATAAAGGTATCCCATTTGTTTTGCCTTTGCTGTAAGCTCATCCCTGAATTTTGGATGGGCAATGGATATGAGAACTTTGGTGCGTTCCCTGACGGTGAGTCCGGTAAGCCTTGCGTGTCCCCATTCAGTAACCACGTAATCAGTATGGCTTCGGTGAAGGGTTACCCCAGTACCCTCGGGTAAAACCGGTACAATGGTAGATATTTGCCCCCTTTTAGCGGTTGACCTACAGGCAATGATTGACTTGCCCAGGCCATCGAATCCCTCAACAGCACCCTCAGCAGTATCGGTTTGACCTCCTGTTCCTGAGTACTGCTCAATACCAATAGATTCGCTCGCCACCTGTCCTGTAAAATCAATCATAATGCAGGTGTTAAGGGAAACCATTTTTGAGTTTTTGCGAATTACGCAGGGATCATTAACGTAGCTACCCTTCAGAAACTCAACCGAGGGATTATTGTCGAGCCACCTGTATAGCTTCTCTGAACCCATGGCAAATGTACAGATGAATTTACCTTTATGCAGCGCTTTCTTCTTGTTCGTTATTACGCCCTGCTCGTATAGCTCCATTACGGAGTCAACCATCATCTCGGTATGTACTCCCAAATCCTTTTTCCCCTTAAGAGAAAGAGCAACAGCATTGGGTATTTCACCTATTCCTAGCTGAATGGTAGCCCCATCTTCCACCAGCTTGGCTACGTGCTCACCAATTTTCATGGCTTCCTCGTCGGGTTGTGGCGAGGGGAGCGTTGGAGGAATTTGGTGGTGTTCAACAAAGTAATCCACCTCGCTTATGTGTACATGAGTATCGCCAAAAGTTCTGGGCAGGTGCTTGTTTACCTCCAGAATTTTGAGTTCTGCTACATCAAATATATCCTTTTCGTATGTTACGCCTAGGGAAAGCGAAACGTAGCCCTTCTCGTCGGGTGGGGTACATGTTCCAACAAACATGTGGGGCCTGCGGACCTTAAGCCTATCGGTTGCTGCTCTATGCAGCATGTTAGGTACATAGGTAACCGTACCTGTTCCTTCTTTAAGCGCCTGGCGCGAACCAGGGGCATGGAACCAGCTGCAAAGTTCAAAATGTCCTTTCATCTCCGGTTTCATATAGAAATCATAGGGCTTAAGGGTTAACACAGAAAACACCTTCACATCGTGAACTCGGTCCTTTGCCAAATGGAATTTCCCCATACACCCTTGCGGTTCTGAAGCGCACTGAGCTACTATTATGTCGGTATCGCTCTCAATTAGATCGGCTACCTGCTCGGCGTTAATTAGCTTACTTTTATAAACTGACTCAATATCCATTGAATTATGCGTTTAGGAGTTTGCTACATCGATTTTTGCAGGTTTTAACTTCCAAATGAAATGAAGGCCAAAGCCTACAGCTATTGATAGAACAATTGCGGTTGATGCTGCAATTGCTGGATTCCTTACATCACCCTCTATATACTTGTTGAACCATCCAAAGTCAACAGTAAACTTGGTATGCAGATAGGGTAAGAAGTAAAAAACACCAAAATGGACAGCCGTAGCGACAATGGCAGCTATAAACGGAATCCACTTTCTGACATTTTTAACAAATATCCCCATTAAAATAGGAACAAATAGGGTTGAAAAGTAAGCATACGATCCGTTTTGGGCAAGAATGGCAACGCTTAGCTTAGGCTGAAGAAGTTGGTTGCGAGCAATAATAAAGGATGCTATAGCTAGAACCACGATAGCTATTTTATTTATGGAAAGGTACTGTTTATCCGATATATTTTTTTTACTACTCCAAAGGGGTTTGATCAGGTCGTTGGTAATGCTGGTGCTTATTGATTGAATGAGCCCCTCCAGGGTTGACATCCCGGCCGAAACTAGCCCCATGATGATGAGCAAGCCGATGAGTGTTGAGACAACGCCATTTGAAAAAACTTTTACTACGTAGCTGGGAATTATACTATCGTTACCAAGTGCTTGTCCGCTTAGCGTAAGGTCCGGAAATACCAGTCTTGCGTATAGTCCGGCAATAACAACGGCAAAAAAAAGAATCTCTACAACAACCGAAGTTACCAGAAACTTGTTAACGTCTGACTCCTTTTTCAGCATTAGTGATTTGGTGATGATGTGGGGCTGGCAAACAACCGCAGCGCCTACTACAATCTGAGCAAAAATTATCTCATAAAAGTCACGAAAGAGAGGGCTAGTGGGGTTAGTAGGTTTAACCAACATGGGATCAATACTGGCAAGGCTCTGGAAAAAACCTGAAAATCCATCCTTAAAGAAGGGAATTCCGGAGAGGATCAGTATTAAGGCTACAATAATCATGATGCCTGCCTGGATGGTGTTGGTATAAACCATTGAATTTGCCCCGCCAAACATCATGTACCCAAAAACAAAGATTACCACTACAGCTAATGTTGTAATTTCGTTGGCATTTAATGCACTTGCAAAAACCTTTGTAAGCGCTACCAGGATTAGAACAATAAAAGCTATCAGAATAATTGAGAGGAAAGCTATGAATATTGAAAATCCTTGGCTCTTATAGCGGTTACCGATCCAACTTGCGATGGATACAGCCTGCACGGATTGGCCATAACGTCGGAAACTTTTGGTTAGAACAATTAACGATGTTACGGTTGCCAATGGGAAAAATACAGCGTAGGATAGCACACCGCTAACTCCGTAGTTGGCAATAAGTCCAGGATTTATTACAAATGTTGCCGCGCTGGTCATTGCGGCAGCAAGTGACAGTCCTACGTAAACAGGAGAAAAACTGAAGCTTCCCAATGCATAATCGGTTATTCCCTTAATGCGGGAGGCGCCTTTGAAAACAAAGAATAGTATTGCTGAAGCGTAAATTGCAATCAATATCCATGTTCCGATTACCTGTGCTGTGGTTGCCATAGCTTTAATTTTTTATTGTTTGGTTAAAATTGGGTTAGCGGTAGATTTCATTCCTTTGTGGTTTTAAGGTATTGTGAAAAACAGGTTTAAATTGTTATTCCACCATCTACACTCAGTACGGCACCATTGATATAGGCTGCCTCCTCGCTTACAAGGAAAAGGTAGGCAGAAGCTATTTCCTCGGGATATCCCAACCTACCAACCGGAACCTTCTCTTCCATTGATTTAAGCACTTCTGCTGGCATTTTTTTAACCATTTCGGTAGCAATAAATCCGGGTGCAACCGCATTAACAGTGATACCTTTTCTGCCTAGCTCTTTTGCTAAAGTTTTTGTTATTCCTATAAGGCCGGCCTTAGTTGCTGCATAGTTGGCTTGCCCAAAATTGCCATATAGCGCAACCACTGAAGAGGCGTTGACTATACGGCCATAACCCTTTTCAACCATATACTGGCCTATACATTTTGTGCAGTTAAAAACACCGGTCAGGTTTACGTCAATTACCTCCTGCCATTGCTGTGGAGTCATTTTCTTTAGGGTGGCATCACGGGTTATTCCGGCATTATTAATAAGGATATCAATCCTTGTGTACTTCCCAATAACGATGTTGGTAGCGTTCTCGACCTGTTGAAATTGGGCAGTATTTACATTTAAAAATTCAGCCTTGCCTCCTTCGGACAGTATTTGGGATACCACTTCGTTCCCTTTTTGCTCATTCAGATCCCAGATCACAACAGTTGCCCCCTCGCTGGCAAACATCAGCGATGTAGCCTTGCCAATACCATCGGCTCCACCCGTAATAACGGCGATTTTGTTTTCCAATCGTTTCATTAGTAATAAATTTTAACATTATTAGTTGACATCGAATAAAGTTTTGGTTTTCAAACACTCAATAACGAATAAAGTCCATAAAACTTGCTGAAGGTAAACCCCATGTTTTGTTTATTTGTGTTTATGTTTAGTATAATCATGGATGTCTCAAAAGATTTAGCTTAATTAGCTTACATATTCTCAATAATTAGTGCTGTTCCCTGTCCACCTCCAATACACAGGGTTGCCAGACCAGTTGCTGCGTTGCGCTTTTTCATCTCATATATCAGCGTGGTTAGAATTCGTGCTCCCGAAGCACCTATAGGGTGACCAAGAGCAATTGCACCACCGTTTACGTTTACCTTTTCAGGGTTAAGCTTAAGGTCGCGTATTACCGCGATTGATTGGGCTGCAAACGCCTCGTTAGCTTCAATAAGGTCAATATCGGACACCTCCATTTTAGCTTTTTTCAGCGCAGCACGTGTTGCAGGAACAGGTCCGTAGCCCATGATTTTAGGGTCTAGCGCTGCATTTCCATAGGACACAATTTTTACCAGCGGTGTTATGCCCAACTCTTTTGCGCGTTTCTCCGACATGACAACCAGCATGGCTGCCCCATCGTTTATCCCCGAAGCATTTCCAGCTGTAACTGTACCATCCTTCTTAAAGGCCGGTTTTAACAGTTCCAGCTGCTCGGCGGTTAATCCTTTACGGACAAATTCGTCTGTTTTGAAGATTAAAGGATCTCCTTTTCGCTGGGGAATTTCGATAGGCACAATTTCATCGTCGAACCTTCCTGATGCCTGAGCCCTCTCAGCTTTGTGCTGGCTGTTCAAAGCAAATTCGTCCTGTTCTCGACGGCTGATTCCCCATTGCTCCGCAATATTCTCGGCGGTTATGCCCATGTGGTACTGGTTAAAAGCATCGGTAAGCCCGTCGCTAATCATGCTATCTATTATCTGACCATGTCCCATGCGATAACCGTTGCGCGCCTTGCTCAGAAGGTAGGGCGCATTGGTCATACTTTCGGTTCCCCCGGCTAGTATTACCTCTGCATCACCTAGCATGATAAACTGGGCGGCAAGAGAAACTGCCCGCAGACCCGATCCGCATAGCTTGTTTATGGTCATTGCCGGTGATGTTTCAGGAATACCTGCTTTTATTGAAATTTGTCGCGCAGGATTTTGCCCTAAACCAGCAGAGAGAATGTTACCCACAATGGACTCGTTGATGTTTACAGGCTCTATGCCTGCTCTGGAAATAGCCTCACGGGCAGCAATTACGCCCAGCTCCAGCGCGCTAAGTTGGGCCAAACTTCCATTGAAATTTCCAACTGGGGTTCGCGCTGCCGACACTATTACAACATTATTACTACTCATCTTCTTTGTTTGTTTTATTTTTACGAAGTAAGAACAGCTCAGCCCCATAAGACCAACCCAACGGAAACTTTTGTGGTGCGACTTATGATAGAAAT
>DCDD01000176.1 GCA_002316235.1 Bacteroidales bacterium UBA1064 | reverse complement strand
TACTGCCTGTCCTCAGTTCCCTTCATTTTAACTACTTTTGACGGAGGGCAGGAGCTTCTACCTTACGAACTCTTCGGCAATACTTACCAGAAAGTTGATTCCTGCTTGGGCTTAGCATATCCCGATAAACCTCTGGTGCAAACTTTTCACCAGCATATTCAAATGCAGGAAAAAAAACTTGCACAATTGCATAAGGCTGATAGGTATTCCACTGGAGATGTTTTGCCAGCTATAAGTTTTGAAACTGTTGATAGCCAGGCGATATCTATTCCCGGACTTTGGGCTAAAGCTATTCTTATTGAGTTTTGGGCTGACTGGTGCCCACAGTCGGTGAGCACAGCCGACCAGCTGCGCATACTCTACGAAAAGCACTCCAACCAAGGGTTCAAAATCATTCGTGTTGGTATGGGGTTAGAGCCTGAGGCTCTCTACCAGAGGGTTAAGAGGGACTCCATCCCGTGGATAAATGTGGCCATACCCGACTCGGAGAAAGACTACTGGGTTGATTCGATTGGTGTCGTTTACCTTCCATTCAACTTCCTTATCGATCGATCCGGTAGGGTGGTGGCTAAAAATTTATTTGGCGATACCCTTGTGCGCAAGCTGGATGATTTGCTCGGCGCGAATTCTGGTCGGCTAAAGCCCGATGTTCATCCAAAAACCGGGATCACTTCTAAGCCTGAGGTAAAGGTAAACACAATTACTAGCAATCCCGAAACTAAATAGCAAGTTAATGCCTGTTGTTCGGCCTAAAAAGAGTTTGGGGCAGCATTTCCTACACGATCGTAGGATTGCAGGGTTGATTGTTTCGAGCCTTCAGGCGGAAGGTGTTGACTACGTTGTTGAGGTAGGGCCGGGTATGGGCGTGCTTACTGAGGACTTGCTCCAGCGATTCGGCCCTGTTTTTTATGCGGTGGAGGTTGATGGCGAGTCGGTGCAGTACCTTAGGCAGCGCTTACCGGAGTTGGGCGGCAATCTTATAGAAGCCGATTTTCTGGATGTTGATATTGAAAATTGCTTCAATGGACGAGTTGCCATTATCGGTAACCTGCCCTACAACATTTCGTCCCAAATATTTTTTAAAATTCTTGCCATGCGCCAAAGGGTGGTGGAGGCAGTGGTGATGGTGCAACGCGAGGTGGCGCAACGCATTGCCGAAAAGCCCGGTTCCAGAACCTACGGCATTCTTAGCGTGCTGCTTCAGGCATACTTCAACATTGAGTATTTGCATACAGTGAGCGAGGGCGCGTTTACCCCACCACCCAGGGTGAAATCGTCGGTCATCAGGCTAACCCGTAACCATGTGGCAGAGCTAGACTGCAACCCGGAACTCTTTGTACGGGTAGTTAAAGCTTCGTTTAACCAACGTCGAAAGATGCTGCGAAATGCGATTCACTCAGCGTTTCCCGGGGTTGAAGCTGGTAAGCCCTTTTCGGAGAGGAGGGCTGAACAGCTTTCGGTAGCCGATTTTGTTGAGTTGACCAACATGGTGGAGCAGCAGCTCACAGCGGTGAGTTAGCCTACGATTTTGTGTTGATTGCCTCAACCGGACTTAACCTGGAGGCCATCCACGCCGGGATAAAACCAGATGCAATTCCTATAATAGCCGAAATGGCAAGCCCCCAGATGATGTTCTCGAGTGTAAGCGATATGGTAAAATCAAGCCCGTAGGTAACTATCAGCGTTCCAGCAAATATAAGGATTAGTCCAATAATGCCACCCAGAATTGCCAGAAGCATGGCCTCGTAGAGGAATTGGATGAGTATGAAGTAGCGCTTTGCCCCAAGCGCCTTTTGAATGCCAATCTGGCTGGTTCGCTCCTTAACCGAAACAAACATGATGTTGGCAATTCCAAATCCACCAACAATTATTGAGAAGAAGGCTATAAACCCACCAGCAAAGCTAATGGAGCTGAAAATTGCATCGAGGCTCTCCTTCATCATGTCTATCTGGTTTAGAGAGAAGTCGTCGCTGTCAAGCGGTTTTAGGCGATGGTATGACCGGAGTATTCCCCTCAACTCGTCAATCAAGTCTTCGGGGACAACGTTATCGCGAGCTTTGACCATTATCCATGGGCCAGAATTTCGCAGGTCAACCATAGACTTGGCCATGCCTAGAGGGATTACCACCATATCGTCTGAGCTGGTTTCGCCAATGGCCGATTTGCCTTCCTTGGCAAAAACGCCTATAACCGTGGCTTTTTTCCCACCAATTTGTATGCTTTGACCAATAGGATCAGCATTTTGGAATAGCTCCTCACAAATTGTAGCACCTATCACAGCGTATGGCTTGCCGGAGTTTAGCTCGAAAAGGTTGAAAAACCTGCCGCTGCCAAGCTCAAACGATCTTATCTCGTCGTATCCGTTGGTAGTCCCGTAAATAGTTACGTTTGACAGGCTTTTGTTCTGAAACTTGACTTGCTTGTTAAACGACACGTTGAAACAGCTGGCTTGAGCCAGGCTACTCCGGCGACGAATTTCGCTCATGTCATTTAGTGTGGGCTCTGGTCGGTTTAGATACTTCCACCAGGGGTATTCCTCATTGCCACCCCACGGCCACTTTTGCACGTAAACCACGTTATTTCCTAACGATTCCAAGCTGTTCCGGATGTTTTTTTCCAGACTGTCAACCATAGTAAATACCGAGATGATGGCAAAAATTCCAATGGTTATGCCAAACAGCGAGAGGAATGTCCGTAGCTTGTTGGCCTTTATGGACTGGTAGGCAAACTGCATGCTTTCTCGGGCAAGCCTGATGAGTATGATGAAGGGTTTTAGGGCATTCATTCTGATACATGTTAAACAAAGCAAAGGTATTTAAAAAATTATGGTCTAGCCAAATGGATTTGTTAATTACTCTGAATGCGCTGGTGGAAACAGAATTTTTGAAGGAGTATATTTGTTTAACCACTATGAATTCTGGCGTACACTTGCTTTTAATAATTTTATCCGTACAAAATGTTTAGGTTTTCTATTACAAAAACCTTGGCCCATACCTTTTAAGTATTGGGGTTGAGGGGATGGATCTCCCATATTTTGGCTTCGTCGAACTCGCAACTAACAACCGATTGTTGATGCGTGCTCACGCTGGCTGCACAACATGGGTGTTTTATAAAGTTTTACAACTTACTTTTTTTATTACTCTTAACCTGTTACTCTTACCCCAATCATCCCCGAAATTTTTGTTTATATATTTTTTGCTGTTCAGCATTGAATTCTCAAAGGATTTAACCATTTTTACCACTCCAAATATTTGGGGCTTTTAATTTGTATCAGTAGGAAAATCAGGCAATGGAAGTCATAAGACAAATAAGGAAGGCCTTAATTTCTGTTTACCATAAGGAAAACCTGGAAGATATTGTAAGGACACTTGATAGCCACAACGTTTTAATTTACTCAACAGGTGGAACCTTAGATTTTATCCACAGCCTGGGGGTAAAAGCCATTCCAGTAGAAGAACTTACAGGATATCCAGCCATACTCGGAGGGCGCGTTAAAACCCTTCATCCAAAGGTTTTTGGTGCAATACTGGCACGTCGCGAAAATGAGAATGACCAGTTCCAGCTAACCGAGTATGCAATCCCCGAAATTGACCTGGTAGTAGTTGACCTGTACCCGTTTGAACAAACGGTAGTCTCTGGTGCCTCGGAGGCTGAAATTAATGAAAAAATTGATATTGGGGGTGTTTCGTTGATTCGGGCAGCTGCTAAGAATTACCGGGATGTTCTGGTTGTTTCAAACCGTCAACAGTATGCCAGGTTTAGTAAAATGCTTGAGGAAAATGGATGCACTACTAGCCTGGAGCAGCGTAAGCAGTTTGCTGCTGAAGCATTTGAAACTACATCACACTATGATGTTGCCATTTTCAACCATTTCAATAACCAGTTTCCGCAAATGGCTTTCAAGCAGAGCATTCAAGGGGTGAAAGAGTTACGCTACGGTGAAAATCCCCATCAAAAGGGAATTTTTTATGGTAGTTTCGACGGGATGTTTGAACAACTCCATGGCAAGGAAATATCCTTCAACAACCTAATGGATATTGATGCTGCAGTAAACCTGATTGCAGAGCTCGATCAACCTGCCATCGCTATTTTGAAGCACAACAACGCATGTGGAGTAGCCGTGCGTGATACCCTTTTGCAGGCATGGAGCGATGCGCTGGCCGGCGATCCGGTTTCGGCTTTTGGCGGAGTGATTGTGGCCAACCGTGCAATCAGCATGGATACGGCAGAAGCAATTAATAAAATATTTCTGGAGGTTCTGCTTGCCCCCGATTTTGAGGAAGATGCACTTGCCCTACTAAAGTCAAAGAAAAACAGGATACTCTTGAGGTATAAGGACACCCGGCTTCCAGCAATAACATTTCGCTCGTTGCTGAATGGCGTGTTGGTTCAGGAGCGTGATTCCATAAAGCATGATAGCGCTGGCCTTCGGATAGTAACAAAAGTTGCTCCAAGCACCCATCAGGTTGAGGACATGCTTTTTGCCAACGTTGTGGTGAAGCACTCGAAGTCCAACGCCATTGTGCTGGTTAAAGATAAACAGCTGGTTGGAAGCGGCGTTGGTCAAACTTCAAGGGTTGACGCCGTTAGGCAAGCTATTAATAAGGCAAAGACCTTTGGCTTTGACCTTCAGGGAGCAGTTCTGGCGTCGGATGCCTATTTCCCTTTTCCCGACAACGTTGAGCTAGCTGCTGCTGCTGGTATTAAGGCTATTATTCAGCCAGGTGGATCCGTAAAAGATCAGGAGAGCATAGATTGCTGCAATAGGCATGGAGTTGCTATGGTTTTTACAGGCATAAGACATTTTAAACACTAAGCAATAAACACTAAGCAATAATATAACTAGACATAGAATATGGGACTTTTTTCTTTTTTAACCCAGGAGCTTGCCATAGACCTGGGAACCGCTAACACCATCATCCTTTACAACGATAAAATTATGGTGGATCAACCCTCCATTGTGGCTATTGACCAAAGCACCGGCAAGATGATAGCCATTGGAGAGACTGCCAGGGCAATGCATGGTAAAACCCATGAGAACATTAAAACCATCCGACCGCTTCGTGATGGCGTGATTGCCGATTTTAACGCTGCCGAACAGATGATTCGGGGTATGATAAGCATGATAAACATAAAAAACCTGGTTTTTACCCCCTCACTCAGAATGGTAATAGGTATTCCAAGCGGCAGCACCGAAGTAGAAATTCGTGCTGTCAGGGATTCCTCGGAGCATGCAGGCGGTAGGGATGTTTACCTTATCTATGAACCCATGGCTGCCGCCCTGGGTATTGGCCTTGATGTGCTTGCTCCCGAAGGGAACATGGTGGTGGACATAGGTGGGGGAACAACCGAGATTGCCGTTATTGCCCTGGGTGGTATTGTTTGCAACAAATCCATTCGGAATGCCGGTGACGGTTTTACATCCGACATACAAGCCTACATGAGGCACCAGCATAATGTTAAGATTGGCGAACGCACTGCCGAGGATATTAAAATAAAGGTCGGTTCTGCACTTCCCGACTTGGAGAATCCTCCTGCTGACCTGATTGTCCGAGGCCCCAACCTTATGACTGCCCTGCCTATTGAGGTTCCGGTTTCGTATCAGGAAATTGCCTACTGTCTGGACAAATCGCTTTCAAAAATTGAATCGGCAATATTCAACGTGCTTGAGCTAACACCTCCTGAACTTTACGCCGATATTGTTGAGAAGGGAATTTACCTGGCAGGTGGAGGTGCGCTGCTTAGAGGCCTCGATAAAAGGCTTACCGAAAAAATTAACATACCCTTTAGGGTTGTGGAGGACCCGCTTCATGCTGTAGCTAGGGGTACCAGCATTGCACTGAAAAATGTTGGCAAATTCCCATTCCTGATGCGTTAAAGGGTAACAGAGTTTAAAAATCATTAAGCCCCGTGTGGCTCCGTTAGGAAAAATATTTCTATATCCAGCTCGTCTGGATGGCTACACAAAAAAATGAAGCACCTGATAGCACCCTTGTAAATGGTTGTTGGAGCGTTTTTTAATATTTTCAACCTGATGTTTTGACGCTGGTAATTAAGAGTATCGAGGATGAACAGCTTTATTCGGCTACTTCAACGATTTTCGTATATCATTCTTTTTGCGGTGCTACTGGCCGTTTCACTTTCAATGTACATCAATACTTCCTACTATCAGAAGGCAAAAGTTGGTGCGGCAACCGGGGTTATTACAGGTTTCTTCTCTGAGAAGCTCCACAATATTCGTAGCTACATGGATATTAAAAGGGATAATGTTAAGCTATCGCTTGAGAATGTTGAGCTTCGAAACGAGGTTGAAAGACTTAGAGAAGTCATCGGGAAATGTGCCGACACGGCAGGCTACAACCTTGCCGACACCAGCATTACCCTGATTAGGGCAATGGTTGTGAACAACTCCGTATCCCACCGTCAGAACTTTATAACAATTAACATTGGTATAAACGATGGCGCTTATCAGGGCATGGGTGTGATTTGCGATGGAGGAGTCGTAGGGGTTATAGCGGCAACATCGCCCAACTACAGCACGGTTATATCGCTGCTTAATACAACCCTTAAGGTTTCTGCCAAGCATGCCAAGTCGGGTGTTTTTGGTACCCTGTCATGGAATGGTTATAATTACCAGGAGGTTGAGCTAACCGATATACCCCTGCATGTTGGCATTTCTGTTGGCGATACCATTGCCACTAGCGGTTTCTCATCCATTTTTCCAAAGGATATACCCATTGGTGTTATCAAGGATTTTTACAAGAAGGATGGTAGCTTCTACAACATTCGTGTTCAGCTGCTTACCGATTTTCGGGCGCTTAACTACGTGTACGCAGTTAGGGTTAGGAACATTACGGAGATTAACCAAATTGAGGGGAGTAGGTGATGTACAAGGATTACTTGCGATACATTCTGATCTTTATCCTGTTGCTTCTGATTCAGCTCCTGGTACTTAATAATATTAACCTGGGAGGGTATATCAACCCTTACGTTTACCTGTTATTCATACTTTTGCTACCCTATGGCACTCCCCGCTGGGTCTTGCTGCTTGTAGGCTTTTTTACGGGATTGGTTGTCGATTACTTTTCAAATACCCTTGGACTTCACGCTTCGGCTACGCTAATACTTGCTTTTGTCCGCCCGTCGATAATGTCTGGTCTAAGGTTTAGCAATAACATCAACGAGCGGAGCATGCTCAACATAAGCCTTACAGGCACCGAGTGGTTTATTCGCTATGCAGCACTGGGAATAGTTATTCATCATTCTACCCTATTCATGCTTGAAACCTTCAGCTTCCGCTTTTTTCACCTCACCCTACTGAGAATCCTACTTAGCAGCCTGGTTTCGTTTGTGTTTATTTTCTTCCTTGAAGTTTTACTCACCCGAAAAAAGTAATGGGCTATGAGGTTCAATTTTCAGGCTGATAAACGATTCACCATTACCGGGCTAATCATCATAGTGTTTATCATCATAGCGGGGAAGCTATTCTATATTCAGGTGATAGACAGGTCGTACCAGCTTTCGGCAAGCAGTAACGTGTTAAGGTATGTAACCAAGTATCCGGCTCGTGGGTTGATATTCGACCGGAACGGAAACCTGCTGGTTTCGAACAAGGTGGTTTACGACCTGATGATGGTGAAGAAGCAGGTTGTACCCTTTGATACGATGGCATTTGCCTCCCTGTTGAACATTACTACCGACCATGTAAGGGATGCGTTTGTACAGGCTTCCCGCCAAAAAGGGTACTCCCCGCGCAAATCGGTTGTGCTGCTTAAGCAGCTTCCGGCCGAGGCATGTGCAATGCTTCAGGAAAAGCTTTACCTGTTTCCGGGATTTGAGCTGCTGCCACGTACTGTTAGGCTTTACGACAGGGAAGTAGCAAGTCATGTTCTGGGATACATTGGCGAGGTTGACGAGGAAATTATTTCAAAAAATCCCTACTACCAGCTGGGCGATTATATTGGTATCAGCGGTTTGGAAAAATCGTATGAGGAGTACCTCCGTGGGAAAAAGGGTGTTAGCGTTTACATGGTTGACGTTTACAACCGCATCAAGGGCTCGTATGAGGATGGAAAATACGATTCTGCTGCCGTAGAGGGGCAGAATCTAATTTGCACTTTGGATGCCGACCTTCAGGAGTATGGCGAAAAGTTGATGCAGAATAAGATAGGCAGCATTGTGGCTATTGAGCCCAGAACAGGCGAGGTGCTGGCCATGGTTTCAAGCCCTACGTATAATCCAGGATTACTTGTTGGCCGCGAGCGTGCCGATAACTTCAGGACCCTCCAAAACGATTCGCTCAAACCAATTTTTAACCGCTCCATCATGGCCCTTTACCCACCGGGTTCTACCTTTAAGGTTGTGAATGCGCTTATTGGGCTACAGGAAGGTTGCGTTTACCCGCAAACCACCTATAGCTGCCATGGAGGATACACCGTTGGGCGAGGTGTGGGATGCCACATTCACCCCTCTCCATTGAATCTAACTCAGGCCATCCAGATGTCGTGTAACACCTATTTCTGCCATGTGTTCCGGAACATACTCGATAAGCCCGAATTTGGATCAGTCGAAAAGGGTTTTACGGTCTGGAAAAATCATGTCGAATCATTTGGTTACGGTAATAAGCTGAATATTGATTTACCCAACGAGCAGAAAGGGATTGTTCCGACAGTTGCGTTCTACGACAAGTACTTTAGAAAAGGCGGCTGGAATTCCCTTACCATACTCTCGCTTTCCATTGGGCAGGGAGAGCTGGCAGCAACACCCTTGCAAATGGCAAACCTGGTAACCATTATTGCCAACAGGGGGTTTTACCTTGATCCCCATGTGGTGAGAGCTGTAGGTGACAGCATGGTGAGAAACTCAAATGTTCCCGAAAAGCACTACACCACAATAGACACCCAGTGGTTCGACTATATAGTTGAGGGAATGGATATGGCCGTTAACGGAGCCCCCGGGAGCGGAAGTACCGCCCGAATTGCTGCTCTCCCCGATATTCGCATTTGCGGGAAAACGGGAACATCACAAAATCCACATGGAGCCGACCACTCCGTATTTTTTGCCTTTGCTCCCAAAGATGATCCTAAAATTGCCATTTCGGTGTACGTGGAAAATGCCGGGTTTGGTGCAACTTGGGCTGCGCCAATTGCTAGCCTAATGATTGAAAAGTACCTACGGGACTCTATATCCCGTCCCTATCTCGAAGACTATATACTTCAAGCAAACCTACTCGACCGCCGTGCAAAGAAAAAGTAACCTGGTAAGCAACCTCGATTGGGGAACCATCGTGCTTTACGTCATCCTTGTGTTGATGGGGTGGATGAACATCTATGCCGCAGTTTACAGCGAGGAGCACAACAGCATACTCGATTTTAGCCAGCGCTATGGCAAGCAGTTGATTTGGATTACTTTTGCCTTTTTCCTGGGAGTCGTTGTTTTGTTAAGCAACGGAAGGATATATTCCGTTTTTGCCTACATCATCTACGGGCTGGTTATTCTTTTGCTCCTTTCCACCCTGGTGTTTGGCAGGGTGGTTAACGCCTCAAAATCATGGATTCCACTCGGATCATTTGGAATACAGCCTGCGGAGTTTGCCAAGTTTGCCACTGCACTTGCTCTTGCCAGGCTAATGAGCCCATACGAGTTCAAGCTAAATACATTTTGGTCATACGTTAAAGTTGGTTTAATCATTGCTATTCCTGCCGGTATTATTCTGCTACAGAATGATACCGGAACGGCATTGGTTTTCGGTTCTTTTGTGCTTGTGCTCTACCGCGAGGGATTGCCATGGTGGGTGTTGGGAGTGCTTTTTTTGCTGGTTGCGCTTTTTATTTCAACCCTGGTATTCAGCACGCCGGTTATTATAGTTGCGCTGTATGTTACTACCGTTTTAATATACATGCTGCAACGGGGGAAGTTTAAATTTGCAATAAGCCTAACAGCAGGCCTTACCGGTTTGGGCTTTCTACTTTACCTTGCCTCACAAACATTCAACATACAAGTAAAAACCGATTATTTTTATATTATCCCTGTAGGCATGGGTATTGTCATAGCAACGTTATATGCTTTCTTTTCGAGGACGAAAATGATTTACGGGTTAGTGCTTTTCCTATGCGTTACAGTAGGTTTTTCGCTTTCCACCGAGTATGTTTTTGAGAATGTTCTCGACGTTCACCATCAGAAGCGAATTAATGATTTGCTTGGCATTGAATCCGATCCGCTGGGATGGGGCTACAATGTTAACCAATCCAAAATTGCCATTGGTTCGGGTGGGTTTTGGGGAAAGGGATACCTTTCGGGAACCCAAACAAAGTTCAACTTTGTTCCTGAGCAAAGTACCGATTTTATTTTCTGCACGGTGGGTGAGGAGTGGGGTTTTGTAGGTTCTTTGGTAGTTCTTGCGCTTTTCGCATGGCTGCTCTTGCGTCTTATCAGGATTGCCGAACGACAACGTGAGAGTTTTTCTAGGATATACGGGTACGGGGTAGTGTCCATCCTATTTTTTCATATTGCAGTAAACATTGGGATGGCAGTTGGGCTACTTCCCGTTATAGGAATCCCTTTACCTTTTTTTAGCTATGGAGGCTCATCGTTGTGGGCTTTTACTATCCTGGTTTTTATCCTGCTAAGGCTTGATGCCGACAGGTATGGAACATTTAAAGGTTGATGCCGAACTCCCTGGTCGCAAGCCGGATTAAATCGTTGAAAAGCGGGAGAAAATAATCGAAAAACAGGTTGTAGTGAGTTTTCAGCTGCACAATGGCGTACTCCGTGTTGTTGGGAAGTGAGGTTCGGAGGCTCATAATGTTGAGTGCTTCCCGAACCCCTTCACTTGTCTGGTAGCTCGAAAGCCGGTTGGTGCGTATCATGTTGGGGAGGAATTGCTGAACGGTAGGGGGGAGAAGCTGGTAGCGCTGAAACATTTGGGTGTAGAAGATTTGTGTGAATTCATTCAGGTTACTTTCAGAGTAGCGGCTCCACTCTTTTGCCAAAACATGGTCAAAAACTACATCACTCACCACACCCGAGTAGCGCTTATACACTGGTTTAAAAATTGCCGAACAGGCTCGGGTGGAAGGGTGGCTATCGGTAACACTGTCTATTGCCCTATGAAGTTTAATACCCTTTTGAATATCGGGAGTGAAGTGGGTAAATTTACTACCTTTTACATAGTCGCCAATGAAGCCGCCCAATCTGACTTCAGGATTACAACCCGAAAGGTAGAGATGGGCTAGAAAATTCACAGGGTTGATGTTTGCTTTTGGTTAATTGCACTGGCGGAAGCGCTGAATAAGCCGATCTACCTAATATTTATTAATTCTGTTAAATTGATCATGAAGCGGCAAAACTGGTGCTTCGGGAACATGGCTGAGCTTGATATGCCCTAAGGGCACATCGGGTTTATCGGGGAAATACTTCATAAGCCAAAAATCGTCACCATCGAGCACGGCATAAGTGTTGCTAACCAGCCAGTCGCCTAGCACAACCAGGTTGGAATCCTGCGTAAGGGGAAAAATAGTTGGTGAATGCCAGTGACCAAACATGAAAATGTCAAAATGCTTGCTATCCAAAACCTGCCGGGCGTAAGCGGTTATTTGCTCGTCGTCGCCTCTGAAAACATGGGTTATCTCTTTTGAGTAGCGGCTGCTAACGCTCCACTGGTTCCCAAACCAAAGTGAAAAGTTTGGGTGTAGCCTGGCAAAAAGCCACTGAAGGGTGGTGCTGGTAAAAATGCGTTTCAACAGCTTGTAGCCTATATCTCCCGGTCCAAGGCCGTCACCATGCGCCATCAGCACCTTATGCCCGTAAAGCACCTTCTCTATGGGTTTATGGTGAATCTCGACACCTAGCTCCTCTTTAAAATAGTTGAACATCCAAACATCGTGGTTTCCGGTGAAGAAATGTACCGGTATCCCCCTATCGGTGAGCTGAGCTATACGTCCCATGAAACGGGTATACCCCTTTGGAACCACCCTGCGGTACTCAAACCAGAAGTCAAAAATGTCACCCAGCAGGTAGAGCTCCTCAATATCAGCATCAATACTATCGAGCCACGATATGAAAAGCTTCTCACGGGGGAGGCTATCTCTAAGATTTGGATGCCCAAGGTGAAGGTCGGAGGCAAAGTATATTTTTCGATTCTGATTCACCGGCTTAAATAAGTGTTTTTGAACATCTCTACATGCTGAATGGTTACTTGGCGTTTAGGCTTAGCCTACCTTAGAAGGACATTCAGCTTCTCCTTAAGTCTTTCACCGTATATGTTTTTATCAATAATGTTGAAGTTCTTGTCAATCAGGTAGTTTGTTGGCAGCTGTGTAACGTTGTAAAGTAGGGCAGCAGCTGAATGTGTAGGATCAACTTCCCTGACCGAAATCCATGTTACTCGGGTATTTGACAGGTAGTTAAGCCATTCGTTTTTATCGGCATCCATGGAAACCTGGTAAACCTCAAAACCCCTATTTTTAAAGGTGTTATAAATATTCATCAATTCACGGTTGTCGAGTAGGCTTGAGGTGTTGGATGCGGTGAAAAAGTCAAGAAGAATTACTTTTCCTTTAAGTGATGATAGCTTTACAAAGGTACCATTTTTATCAGGGATGTCCAGGTCGGGAATAGATGGTTCTGCTTCCGAAATCAGCTTGTTTATTTTAGAGTTGGTAATAATTTTCTCAATCCTGCCAATATCCTCAAGCATACCCCTGGTATAGTCTGATTCGGGGTAGAGTGCCCGCCATGCTGAGGCTACCATTTTGAGCAGGGTTAAATCCTCAGCCCGGTCAAACAAGTAGAGATCATCGTTATATTTCTGGTAAAGAGCCATAATGCTGGCTTTCGACATAGGGTTAGCCCAGATGAACCTGCTGCAGCTGGCTCTTTGCGAGTCTATTTCTGCCTGAAACTGCCTTCCAATAGCCTCACGTTCGGCGTCAGTTTGGGCTTTGATGTACTCCTTTCTAAGCCTGTCAACGGTTTGCTTTGATTTTCTAAATGATTCGGCAATTTCCTTAACTTTCAACGATTCCTTTGAGCCTACCACCTCGTAGCTGTCCATGTTTTGGACATCGAACTTAACCGAAATCTTTTCATCCCTGCTTGCGAGTAGAGTAAGTGCTCCCCCTTTTTTCAGGCTGATGGTGTAGAATGTGGGTTCGCTGCCCTGGGGTAACCTAAATTTTTTAATGCTTTCTCCGGATGATATTTTAGCTGAGTCTATTGGGGTTGTTTTACCAAAGTCAATCCGGCTTATGTAAAGCATGTTTTTTTCTGGTGACTTCACCTCAACCCTTATGGTAACCTTGCTGCCATTGGAGCATGAAAGAATAAACAGCGGTAGGGCCAGAAGAAAGGCATTTATGAATCTCGTATGCTTGCAATCCATTTTTGTTTTCTATTTACCGAATGCAAAAGTAACCATTATGTTCAACTTTCAAATAGCGTGGAGGGGGAAATCGAGGGTAAAGGATAAAGGCTAAGGTATAAAAAAATTGTCTGGGTAACGACGAAACTTGTCCGCCTACCGGCGGATTCCAAATTCCAGATTCCAGATTTCAGATTCCAGAACTTGTCCGCCTACCGGCGGAACTTGTCCG